>NZ_JBBDNQ010000044.1:0-9210 GCF_040877505.1 Pseudohongiella sp. | reverse complement strand
CTGGACTATTTGAGCTCACTTGACTGCGATCAGGCACAAGGCTACTACATTGCCCGGCCCATGCGTGGTGACGACGTTGACGACTGGTTTCAGAAACGGGAATTGCAGCGCGAGCTTGCCCGGGTTCAGGCGCTTAAAGACATCGGTGTACTTGATACTGACCCTGAATCAAGATTCGATGTCATCACCCAACTGGCCAGAAAACTTCTTAAAGCACCGGTGTCATTTATTTCTTTGGTTGATGAAAACCGGCAATGGTTCAAGTCAGCGAATGGTATCAATTTTACCGAAACACCACGAGACGAGTCATTTTGCTCGCTGGCCATTCAAAGCGACGGTCTTTTTGTAGTGGAAGATGCGTTGGACATACCGTTGTTAGCGGACAACCCGCTGGTGATACGTGAACCCGGGATCAGGAGTTATGCAGGGATCCCGCTGATCATCGATGGCGGTCACGCAGTTGGAGCGTTATGCGTTTGTGATACAGAACCTCGCCGTTACTCCGAGCGCGAGAAACAGATTCTCGAAGAGCTTGCCCGCCTGGCACAACGTGAGCTGCGGACGCGTGTGGAGAAACCCCCACTTCAAAGCAGTCCTTTTGTCGATGGGCTGAGCAAGCAAGAATTCAGAGGCCTGGCTGAAACTATCTGGGCGGTCAGTCAAAACCTGAATCTCAAATTCTCAACCATCTCCTTGAAAATTGACGGCCTGGAGCTGATTAACGAACGTTTTGGGCGCAGCGAGGGCGATGCGTGTCTCAAGGCGATGGCTGCGCTGGTCAACAGTTTTGCTGGTCAGACTGATTTGACGGGACGTGCTCGCAATACATTGCTAACCGTCCACATGATTGATTGCAGTGATGAGCAGCTTGAAGTGGTGGCCCAGGAGCTGCAAGCGAAGCTTGAGGATTGGGAAAGCCACAATGGCGCTCTCGCTGAGTACCTTAAGCTATCACATGGTATTTACTCGTGTTTACCTCAGGATCATGCCAATCTTGCCAGTGTAGTCGAACATGCAATTCGTGGGTTGGAGCGCCATCAAACCCCTGAGGCTGAGGTTATCAAAGTTAGCTGACGAGCTTTTGTGGTAAAATTTCCCACGGCAAGGTATGCTGACGTCAATCTGATGCTTTCAAGCCCATAATTATGCAGTGTTCACCGCAGCGACAGGTCACCTGGCAGGTATTGCCCAGCGCGCGACGCAGCTTTTCTCTGCGTTTGCGGGCTTTGTGGTGTCTGGCGCTGATATCTCTGTTGCTGAGCGGCCCGTTGCAAGCCGATCAATCCGGCTGGCCACCACGCCCGCTGGCGGCGCTGCAGGCTGAACCTGTTGCGTTTGCCCGCGCCGATCTGGACACGCTGCGCGAAGGCAGTGAATTTCACTTCACCCTGCCGGGCGATGGCATTGTGCTTGCGTCCGGGCAGGTTTTGACTGTCATTCATGGCCGTATTACGCACGATGACCGTTATATCAACAACGATCGGGTGCTGCGCGGCGAGGGTGTCAATCAGGATATCAGTGTGGTGCTCACGCTCGGGCAAAACGCCCTGTTTGCCGATTTGGGCATCGGAGACGAGCGCTGGGTGCTGGCGGCAGAAGGGGAACACACCCTGAATGGCTGGTTCTACCAGCCAACAGGCAGTCTGGGCGCCGGTGCAGAAAACGATTTTGTTATCCCGCAATACGATCATAAACAACCACGCAAGGCTGAGCCCTTGACGCTGCCGGGAGCGGTATCGGACAACAGGTCAGTGGTTGAGTCGCAGGCCGGTCTGCAGATCACTCAGCGCTTCAGTCAGGATGTGGTGACGCTGGGTGAAACAGCAGAAATCGAGGTCATCGTCGAGTTCCGCAATCAGGGCAGCAACACGGTCTCCGGCCTTGATCCCGATATTTATTTTATTCTGGAAGATGCCGCGCTGGTCAGCGCTCCGGCTTGCCGTCAACGGACGTCGCAGGGGGCACAACCCATACTCAGTTGTGAACTTGACGGTCCGCTGGCACCCGGCGGCAGTGGATCATTCAGCTATATCGTCAGAGTCGGGCCGCGCGCCGAGGTTGGCCGGGTGGTCAGCACGGTGCTGCTGGACGATATCCGCAGTGATGCCTACATCAATGTGGTCAACGATGTTGTTGGCGGCGGGTCAAGTGACAGCATCAGCCCCTTTAATCAAAGGCTGGCTGAACAAAGCAATATTGACCGCCTGGGCAATGTGGTCATCGATGTGATGGTTTTGTATACCCCTGATGCTCAGTCTGTTTACGGCATACATACTGTCACACGCATCAATCAGTTGATCAGTGTGGCGAACCAGATTTACCACAACAGCGGTATCGGCATAACCCTGCGACCGGTTCATCATGGCCGTGTCGAGTATCCGGCCTCACAGGCAGACATGCATACCATGCTGCGGCAGCTGACCTATGGTGAGCATGCCGCATTCGCCAACGTGGCCGCGCTGCGCGAGCGCTACGGTGCGGATATGGTTGTGGTGTTTCGTCCGCTGTCGGCGCAGACCAACTTGTGTGGACTTGCCAATCTGGGCGGGTATCGCACAAATGGTGATCTCACGGCGTTTGACGACCGGGACTACGCGTACTCGCTGGCTGCCATTGATTGTCCGGTCAGCAGCGTGCTGGCGCACGAATTGGGCCACAATATGGGTTTGACACATTCGCATCGCGAAGATGGCGGCGGTGGGACCTTCAGTTTTGCGACCGGGCACGGCGTTGACCATACCTTTGCTACCGTGATGGCGAACCCCAAAGCCTTTAATGCCAGCCAGCGCATCCCGCTGTTTTCCAGCCCCGACCTTGACTGTGCCGGGCTGCCTTGTGGGGTCCGTCATGAGGACCCTGAGTATGGTGCCGATGCCGTCAGAACGCTTAATCTGGTGCGTTACCAGGTTGCCGATTTCATGCCGACCCGGGTGGCTGATCGCGCTGGCAGGCGCGTCGGCGCGTTTGATGGCAGCCCCAGTGGGGCCTATATAGGCATCTCTGCCACCACCGATAAGGGCTTGAGTAACGCTGATTCTGTGGCGTTGTCACAGAGCATGGATATCAGCGCCGAATTTTACATAGATCCTTCCCATATCGGCCAGCGCGGCCACTTTCACGTGCTGGCGGATCTGAGCAGCGCGGGTCTGGGTTTTGTGCAGCTCAATGACCGCGGTGAAGTGTTCGAGTGGGACGGTGACGTTGAAAAACTGGTGGCTTTTAATACCGCTGAACCGCTGAACGCGGTAGAGTATTTGCGCATTCTGAATGACTTCAAACCCCTGCCCGAAATGGCGGGCACACCGATCGTTGTGTTTGTTGCCTATCGCCTGATTGAATCGGGTGAGCTGATTTATACCCTGGAACCCATGGTGGTTGACGTCCGGTCGACGCCCTGACAGCCTGCCAATCAACAACCGTCTGTTGCCGTCCCCGTGTTATACTCGCCAGCGGTCGCTTCCGCATGAACGCGACTCATTGTCGGGCAGCCGTCGGGATGCAACGTTATGGCAACATTTAAACAGATCGGTCTGGTCGGACGACCCGGGCACAGCGGTGTCGTGGCAACGCTGGAGCGGCTGATTGAATTTCTCCGGACCCGCAAACTGGATGTCATCCTGGAGCACAAAACCGCCGATTTGCTGCCGACCCATTCCCTGTCGGTCTGCAAACGCCATGAACTGGGCGCGGAAAGCGACCTGGTGATTGTGGTGGGTGGTGATGGCAGCATGCTCAACGCTGCCCGGGTGCTGGTGAATCATGATGTGCCGGTGCTGGGTATCAACCGCGGCCGTCTGGGCTTTCTCACGGATATCCGTCCCGATGAAATCGAAGACACCCTGGGCGCCGTCCTTGATGGCCGCTACCATGAAGAATCCCGCTTTATGCTGGAGTTTGAAGTGGCACGTGATGGCAATCTGCTGCCTGGTGGTACGGCGCTGAATGACATCGTCCTGCACCCGGGCACAGCAGCCCAGATGCTGGAGTTCGAGTTGTTTATTGCGGGTCAGTTTGTCAATTCCCAGCAATCTGACGGTTTGATTGTGGCAACGCCAACCGGTTCTACGGCATATTCGCTGTCAGCCGGCGGCCCGATCATGCATCCAAGTTTAAACGCCATGGTGCTGGTGCCCATGTACCCGCATACCCTGAGCAGCCGACCACTGGTTGTTGATGCAGACAATGAAGTCCGTGTGGTTGTGGTCAAGCAGCGTGCCATCGTGCCACTGGTCAGTTGTGACGGGGCGGTGCGCTTTCATACCGAGCCGGGCGACGAAATCATCATCCGTAAAAAATCCCGACCGCTGCGATTGATTCATCCGCTGGACTACAGTTACTACGAAGTCTGCCGCAGCAAGCTGGGCTGGGGCAACCGTCTGGTCAAAGACGATGCATAGAGCTGTTGTTGTTGATGCAGCGCTGGATTTGCGTCCGTTTGTGCGTTATCTGCAGTCCCGTATCATGCCGCACCATATTACTGAAGAGTCGGGTAACCTGGTGGTGTGGGCACGCTCTGAGCAAGAAGCGGAACTGATTGCCGAAGCATTCGCGCGGTGGCAGGCTGATGAGCTTGATATTCCCCTGACCACTGCCAGCTCCGCCGCTGTGCCGATGTTTTCCGGCAAAACCGTATTGCAGAATCTGCTGGTGGCGATCTGGCAGGCACCGGTCAGCATGTTACTGATCGGTGCCTGTCTGCTGGTGGCCCTGATCAGCAATCTGGGCGCCGATCCGATGGCCGTGCGTGGCCTGTTTTTCCCGGATCTGCGGCAGGCGGGCCTGCTGGATTCGCCGCTGATTTTCCTGCGTACGCTGACACCCGCGCTGCTGCACTTTGGTCCCGTGCATCTGGTGTTTAACCTGTTATGGCTATGGTACTTTGGCCGCATGATTGAACCGGTACTGGGCTGGTGGCGTTATGTCGCACTGATTCTGCTGACTGCCTTTGGTGGTAACATGGCGCAGTACCTGTGGTCGGGTAACGGCATGTTTGGCGGCATGTCCGGTGTGGTTTACGGCCTGCTCGGATTTATCTGGATGTGGCAGACAGTGCAACCGAGGTCTGCGCTGCGCCTGCCAACGGCCATGATTATGGTGTTCCTGGTTGCTCTGGTCCTGATGGGTGTACTGGCATCGTCGATGATAGCCACGGCGGCGCACCTGGGTGGCCTGCTCAGTGGTATGGCCGTCGGTGTTATATTTGGCATTTGGCTTCGACACAGATGAGAGATTGTTATGTCTGACAAAAATATCGAGTCGCTGCAGGATATTCTCGCCATGATGAATCCTGAAGTGCATATGAACCTGAAAACAGCCGTTGAACTCGGGCGCTGGCCGGACGGGCGTAAACTCAGTCCCGAACAGGTGGAATATTGTCTGCAGGCTATCATTGCCTACGAGCAGGAATTTCTGCCTGAGCAGCAGCGTGTGGGTTACATCGATCGCACGGGTCTGAAGAATACCCGGTCTGCAACAGGGCGAGAGGGTGACAGTGAAGCTGATCAAGACCAGATCATGCCCATCAATGTAGTCAAGCACTGATGCCCTGGTATGACCGCGCCGACAACAGGAGACGATAAAGAATGGATGTTCTGGCCCATGGCCTGATGCGCAAAATGCACAGCCGTCTTGAGGCGCCGGTGGCTTACCGGTTGCCGTTGGCGGATTCACAGATGCCCATGAACACATTGTTGGGGAAAACCGTCAGGCTGCGTTATACCGGTCAGATTCAGTGCGTGCATTGTGGCCGCAATACCAACAAAAGTTTTAACTCCGGGTATTGTTATCCCTGTTTCCAGTCCCTGGCGCAATGTGACAGCTGCATCATACATCCGGAAAAATGTCATTATGATCAGGGCACGTGCCGGGAGCCGGCCTGGGGTGAAGAGTTCTGCATGCAGGACCATATCATCTACCTGGCCAATTCGTCCGGCATCAAAGTGGGTATCACCCGCGCAACGCAGGTACCGACGCGCTGGGTTGACCAGGGCGCGGTGCAGGCCTTGCCTATCGCCCGGGTGAGAACCCGGCTGCAAAGCGGTGCCCTGGAAGTGATGTTCAAACAGCATGTTGCTGATAAAACCAACTGGCGCGATATGCTCAGGGAAGGTGATCAGGTTGTTGATCTGGCCGCCGAAAAAGCGCGATTGCTGGACCTGTGCAACGATGACCTACAGGAGATGATCCAGCGTTTCGGGTTTCATGCCATCAGTGTGCTGCATGGCATTGACCCGGTTGATATCCGTTATCCCGTGCAGGGTTATCCGGAAAAGATTGCGTCCTACAACTTTGACAAAGATCCGTTGATAGAGGGCACCTTGCTGGGCATCAAGGGGCAATACCTGATGTTCGACGGCGGCGTGATCAATATACGACGTTATGCCGGTTACCACGTAGAATTGAGCAGTTCCTAGAATGAGGTAGAAAGATTATGCGAGACGCACAAGCCAGAACCATACGTTTGGAAGATTATCAGGTACCTGCATTTCTGATCGACACAACCGAGTTGCATTTTGATCTGGAAGAAACCCGGACCCGCGTGACTTCCCGGCTGTTGATTCGCCGCAATGCGGCGCTGGTAGGCAATGATCAGACGTCACTGCGCCTGGATGGTCAGGACATGGAACTGAAATCGCTGCGCATAGATGGCAAGGACCTGGCCGCAAGTGACTACGACATAGGCGACGAGTCATTGACCATCAAGGCACTGTCGTCGTTCGCTGAAAAATCGCTGGATGAAGGGTTTGTACTGGAATGTGTCACGCTGCTGAAACCCCAGGATAACACCAGTCTCGAGGGGCTTTACAAGTCACGCACCATGTTCTGTACCCAGTGTGAGGCCGAAGGTTTCCGCAAAATCACCTATTATCTGGATCGGCCTGACGTCATGTCAGTCTTTACCACCACCATCGTCGCTGATAAAAAAAGATACCCGGTGCTTTTATCAAACGGCAATGATATTGCCCGGGGTGATCTGGACGATGGCAGGCACTGGGTCAGCTGGGAAGATCCATTCCGCAAACCCTGTTACCTGTTCGCACTGGTGGCAGGGGATCTGAAGCATATCGAAGACAGTTTCACGACCTGCAGCCAGCGTGATATTACGCTGCGCATATTTGTTGAAGAGAAAGACCTGGATAAATGCGACCACGCCATGGACTCGCTGAAACATGCCATGCGCTGGGACGAAGAGGTTTATGGCCGCGAGTATGACCTGGACATCTTCATGATAGTGGCAGTTGACGATTTCAACATGGGCGCCATGGAGAACAAGGGCCTCAATATCTTCAACACGTCCTGTGTGCTTGCCAACCCGTCCACAACAACGGATCTGGCGTTCCAGCGTGTGGAAGCCGTTGTCGCGCACGAATATTTCCACAACTGGTCGGGCAACCGGGTGACCTGCCGGGACTGGTTCCAGCTCAGCCTGAAAGAAGGGTTTACGGTGTTCCGTGACTCTGAGTTCTCCGCCGATATGGGTTCGCGCAGCGTCAAGCGCGTGGAAGATGTCAGCTTTCTGCGTACCGCGCAGTTTGCTGAGGATGCCGGTCCGATGGCTCATCCGGTGCGACCTGATTCCTATATGGAGATCTCCAATTTTTATACGCTGACCATTTATGAAAAAGGCGCCGAAGTGGTGCGCATGATTCGTGAGTTGCTGGGCCCCGACAAATTCCGCGCCGGCTCCGATCTATATTTCCAGCGTCATGATGGACAGGCAGTGACCACCGAAGATTTTGTTTGCGCGATGGAAGATGCCAGCGGCGTCAACCTGAGCCAGTTCCGGCGCTGGTATACCCAGGCCGGTACACCACAGCTGAAAATCAGCGACAACTACGATGCATCCGCGCAGACCTACGAACTGCTGGTCAGGCAGTCATGTCCGCCGACACCGGAGCAATCCCACAAAGAGCCCTTTCATATTCCCCTGCGCATGGGGCTGCTCGACGCTGATGGCAATGACCTGCCATTGGTGCTTGCCGGTGAGCACAGGCCCGATGCGGCAGAGTTGCCTGTACCCACAGAACGCGTGCTGGATGTGACCCGCGAAGTACAGAGCTTCGTTTTCAAGGGAATACCCGGCAAACCGGTGCCATCATTGCTGCGCGGGTTTTCCGCGCCGGTGAAGCTGCAGTTTGACTACTCACGCGATGACCTGCTGTTTATCATGACGCGCGACAGCGATGGTTTTAATCGCTGGAGTGCGGCGCAGGACCTTGCCGTGGCCGTGATGCAGGAAATGCTTGCGGCCCATCAGCAAGGACAACAGCTGACGATCGATGCCCGGCTGATAAACGCGTTTGGCGATGTTCTGCGCAGCGCTGTGGCTGATGCGCGCGGTGCAGGTGAACTGGATCAGGCGATGCTGGCGCAATTGTTGAGCCTGCCGTCTGCCGCCTATCTGGGCGAACTGTCTGATGAGATTGACGTGGATGGTATTCACGCGGTGCGTGAAACCCTGGCCGATACCCTGGCAACAACGCATGAGTCGGCGTTCGCTGAACTGTATGAGTTATGTCAGTCCGATGCCGCCTATCAACCCGATGCCGCCAGTATTGCGCGGCGGGCCCTGAAAAATTGTTGCCTGGCCTACCTGGCGCGGACGCAGAAAACTAGCTGGCTCGAAGTCTGCTTCCGGCAGTTCAACGAGGCCGGTAACATGACCGATGTGGATGCGGCACTGCGACTGCTGATCAACAGCCAGGCGACGGCGGCAGAGCCATTGCGGGCCCGGGCATTGAGCGAGTTCTATCAGCGCTGGCAACATGAATCGCTGGTGGTGAATCAGTGGTTCAGCGTACAGGCTATTGCATCACGTCCGGGCACTCTGCAGCAGGTAAAAGCGCTGATGAATCACGAGGCTTTCGACATGCGCAACCCGAACAAAGTGCGGGCACTGATCAGTGCTTTCTGCAACATGAACGCGGTGAACTTCCACAACCTCAGTGGCGAGGGTTACACCTTCCTGGCCGATCAGGTCATTACCCTGAACCGCCTCAACCCGCAGATCGCAGCCCGTCTGTTGACACCACTGACGCGCTGGAAAAAGTATAACCCGGCACGTCAGCAACTGATGAAGGCAGAGCTGGAGCGCATCATGGCGGAGCCCGAACTGTCGAGGGATGTGTATGAGGTGGTGAGCAAAAGCCTGTCGTAGAAAAGAATGGGGACGGAGAAAAGAATGGGGACGGAGAAAAGAATGGGGACGGA
>NZ_JBBDNQ010000043.1:0-1763 GCF_040877505.1 Pseudohongiella sp. | reverse complement strand
GGTTGCCGCCTGCCATTGTGTAGAGAGTGCCGTCCAAGCCAAACGTCATCCCCTGCGCCAGCAAGCCCGTGTGGCCGACGAGATTCGCTTCGCCCGTGCGGATATTGATCGTATAAAGGCTGCCTTGATCAGAGCTTGGCATCGGGGAGCTGTGAATGCCATAAAGTGTTCCGTTCGGGCTGAAGGCGAGGCCGTCCATCGTGCCGACTGGCGAGCTGCCGATCAGCGCCGTCGCGCCACTCACAGTGTCGAAGGTTTCGAGCACGCCAATGCTACCACTTTGAAAAAGGACAGCCGTTTGCGCACTGGGAATTGCCAGCAGTGTCCCAATAGCCACCATCAACAGCAACCGGCTAGCGTTCATAGGAACCTCTTGGTGTCACAGCGCGTGTCAGAACCACTCGCCATCACGGCGATTACGGTCACGGCATGCTCAGCCGGCGATTGTACTGTTTGTGCTCGGCAATTCAACTACCTTGGTGGCATTTCGCCCGCAAGGTGCATTTTATAAATGGTGCGCTCCGACACCTTGAGCAACTTGGCGACTTCATGAGAGTCGACCAACAGACCGCGGTCCGTCGGCGGCTTCTGGCCAGCAAATATCGCCTGTCGTGAGGCTTCTGTCGGCGTCATCTTCGCCCGTCCAGCGATGACGCTGTCTACGACCGTGGCAGCGTCTCGATCAAGCCGTTGAATGATTTGCCGGATCAAACGGGATAAGTCGTCGATCGTGTCCGCGTCTATTGAGAGTCCCAGCTTTAATTGGATTGGTGGCATGTTGATTGCTCCTTGTAAGTGCAAACGCGATTAGAAATCGATCCCATCCATCAATCTCAAATTATTAGAGAAATGCGCCATAACATTTTGAGAAGTCTTAGCCTTTGGCGCGCTGAGCAAGTTTCGACGTTTTGCTGCCTGGTTTTTCAACACATGTGGGCCACTCGCACTGCGAATGGGCCCGGTTTGTTTTTCCCTTTCCCCATACGACCGCCCGGTCGTGGGGCGGTCCCAACTGCTCTTGGAGGTCGCCCTATGATCGCAGAGTCCGTACGTCCCAAAACCGCACCCGGAAAACGAGCCCGTGGCAAGGCGAGGTTCCCGGTCACCACAGGTTGCGAATGGCACGGTCATTTCCTTTCACTGCTCCCCAGTATTCGCAGCCATGCAGCGGTCCGCTTTCGCCATCTATTGCCCGAATTGCGCGAGGAATTGGTCCAGGAAACCATTGCCCGCGCGTTCGTTGACTATGCTGAGCTTGTCGAGCGCGGCAAACAGCATCGGGCGTTTGCTACGCCGTTATCCCGTTTCGCCGTCTCCCAGGTGCGCCGCGGGCGGCGTGTGGGCAGCCGGATGAACCGCCGCGACGCGCTGTCGGATACTCGCCCCGAACGTACGCGTTGGTCGCTCGAATCGCTCGAATCGAAAGAGGTTCCCGGCGCCTGCCTGGAATCGCTTGCCGAGAATCGACGGTCGGATCCAGCCGACATCGCCGCCTCCCGGATCGACATCGCCCATTGGCTGGGCACACTCACCAAACGCAATCGTCGCATTGCCGAATCGCTGGCTTCTGGTGAGCGCACGAGTTGCGTCGCGAAAATGTTCGCCGTGACTGCTGGGCGCGTTGCCCAGTTGCGCAGAGAATTTGAAACGTCCTGGGTCGCGTTTCAATGGCAGGCTTACGAACGCTAACGATCTAATCGATCGGAAACCGATCGATCCGCGTGTCGACAGCAACCAAATAGCCCTGGCAAACGCCGCAAGTT
>NZ_JBBDNQ010000042.1:0-192417 GCF_040877505.1 Pseudohongiella sp. | reverse complement strand
GCTGTGTAACTAATCTCCACTTTTAACTTGCGTTAAAAATGGGGTGATTACCAAACAACTGCCATTACACCGATTAAGCCCCGGCTCCCCCATTGCCTGTCCCCGCCTGACGTGAAATCATACGGCTCACCATTCCGGATAGGGACAGACAGCCGCCATGAACGAAATCATCGACGCCCTGAACAAGTTTCGGGACGAACGCGAGTGGAGCCAGTTCCACAACCCCAAGGACCTTTCCGTTGCCCTGAGCATTGAAGCCGGCGAGCTGCTGGAAGCCTTCCTGTGGAAACAGCCGGAAGATGCCGACCCGGACAAAATCAAGGAAGAGCTGGCTGATGTGTTCTCCTTTGCCTTTCTGCTGGCTGATGCCTGCCAGCTGGACGTTAAAGACATTGTGCTGTAAGCGTTCAGTCTAAATATTATCGGCCGCTATCAAGCAAAGCGCTTTCATCTCATCGATTAAGCTGTGACTCAACCATATCGATCTGTGCTTCAATATCCATTTTCATATAATCAGGAACCAACTCCTTTGCACGTCTTAGATAAGTTTCAGCTTCATTCCATCTGCTGTGAAGGATATATGCTCTGCCAAGTCGACCCAAATAATCTCCGTTATCTGGGTCAAGTTGCACCGCCGTCTCCAATGAGCTCAGATTCACCTCTGGTTCATCAAACGCAAGCACCGCATGAATAGCATAGACGCGAGAATTTACCAATCCTTCCCCAATGAAGTGTTCCTCAATAGCAGCGCGCAGCCTCTGCCTCCAATTCACGTCAATCGAGGTGGGTACATTAGCCGATGTGACGCCCTCGATGCCGTAAAGCACCGCTTCAACATATGGCATCGGATCAGTAAATTCTGAATCCGCAACCGCAACGGCAGCTTTCTCGATCGCTTCAACACAATGCAGTACACCAATGATTCGAAGTGCCGAAGTAGTGCAAAGTGCGTCGATATGGGTCTCGATTTCTTCAGGGGCTGAAGCAGACAAATTGGCGATAACCGCTTTTCTTTGATCTGGATCTATCAATTCGGTTGCTACGCCACGTAGACGGTTTACTTCTGAGATCTCCCCCGCTTGTTCGTAGTACCGAAGCGCCTCATTGGCAGCGCGTAGCCTATCATTTATGTCCGAAGCGGTATGATAAGCTTGCTCCATTATCTTAGCGGTCTTAAGCATGCCAGACGTTTCGTTCAATGCCAGGGAACGGACGAAAATACGAACATTTCGGATATTTCCTAGGTCTCTTTCTACGATTCTACGGTAAAGATCTATCGATCTCAGTGGCGTCTTCGGAGAGTAAATTTAAACCATATAATGCACTGATTTCTTCTGGATCCTCCTCTATTATGTGAGTCAGTAGCTCATGTGCCCGCGCGTGATAGTCCTCCCTTAATCTATTGTCTGGCGTCAGTGTGCCCAGATCGTAGTAGGTAGTAGCTAGAATTAGTTCCATCTCCACTGAGCGACTTGAAGGGTACTCGTTTAGTGTTTGAAGCCATTGCTGACATTCAGAGCACCCAGAGGTGTCCGGGTTTCTGCATGCTTTGGCATGATTTTGTGCAAGACATGCTTCGTCCCCCGAATCACATTGATCAAGCTGCTGCGCCGATGATAACACCGGCAACAGCGTCAAAAAGAATGCATACATAAACCGAATCAGGGCCACACCAGCCTAGGTTGATGGGATGCCGGAAGAACTTTTACCTGTGCAGCCGTTGGTGTAAGCAGGTATAAGGGCCCTTGGTTAGAAGCAAAGTCGAAATCATCGGTTCCGTTTACTCCCGGTGGCAGTTGCCCAAAATTTTTATTAGCCGCATTCAGGTTACTTAGAAAAAAGGCACTCACAGGATCAGTGTCTCCATGACATCCATTGTCGTCGTTATATTCCGCTGTGTTATTAAAATATGGATGACTATGCGCGCCAGATACTGCTGTGGATGTCCATCCCATCGTTACAGTGCAAGGGTCCATGGTGGGTTTGCCTCCTCCCCAGTGACTCCATGATGTAGCATGGGCAATGGTTGCCATGCTGTTAGCTCCATTGCACACTAAGGTAATAGCCTCTTCGTATGGGTTTGGCTGCGTCCATCCCTGCATAGTAGAAACTGCATAGTTGTCTATTGTAGCTTGGTCACAGACGTTCAATGTAATGTCGTCTTGGGCAAAGTGATGAGGATTTGTACATTCCATGATAATGTTTCCTGAATCTCCGACCGCCGCAGTGAACGTCAGTTCACCCGAAGGGTCCCAATTTTGATTTGTCGCATAACAAATATCACCGTTGCTATTCCATTCTACAGTTGCAAGCTCGCCAGCGATCACCGATGGATCGCCATCAATTTCGAAGGTTGCCTGCACTTCTTCATCGGGGTTCTACCCCGATTCGAAGTACGACCTATAGATCAGTCACATTCGCAACTCAATAGCAAACTCCCAATCCAAAAAAGTGAACCACATCACAACCAGTAAAACATTAGCCATTTGGCTAATAGAACAACGTCTAAGTCCTAGATTATAAGTCCGTATACATTAAATTATTGAACCACGGTTGTGGTAAGGGGGCTAATAGAGCAAAGCGAGCGATCCTTAATTGTATTCGAAATCGGCTGCTTGAGTTTTGAGTTTCCTATTTATACAACTGATGAATTGATTGATTTTATTTCGAAAATGCTGGCATGACACCTTGTTTGGCCAACGATCCGTTAGTTTGAATTTCATGACGTTCAATTCAGAAAATTATTTCTGTCAGGCTATAGAATTGGGGTCGCCGCAATATGCGGCATCAGCCGTGTCCGAATACTCTTAGAAAATTAACAATAAATATTGAGGAGAAAAAAGTGAAGACACGGAGAATTAGACTGTCAGGCCTTAATGCCATTTACTTATTCGTGGGGTTACTTTGGCTTTCAGAGGCTCAATCGGACCCAGGCTATAGAACTTTTGAGGACTACAGCAATGAGGAGATTTCGGAGGCTTTTCTGACAAGCTCAGTCTCGTTAAGTAGCGAACGCGAGCTTGACGATATACCAGAAGGAGTTAGGTTACGCTTCATTCTATCGGACCTAATTACTGATCCAGCAAGACGTGATCTACTCCCAAAGAAGGACTTGGATCTACTTGATGCAATTTTAGCCCCGTCCAATGCAATATTTGTTGAGGATCAGTTCCGGTCAATCCATGAAATCTGCTCGGATGTTATTTCTGGAGCCGACATCGACTCAGTAATCTCTTCAAAAGTCTTGCCATATATTCAGGTCCTTGAGGCTGGGAACAACAAATTGGACGAATATTACCTCCACGCGGTTTCTGAACTGACGGAGTCAACAAGACATCGGATATATGGGATGGTGGAAGAGTTAAGAGGTACGAGGAGGCTAGTCCACTCAAAACTAGATGTTAGATATTTGTATGAAAATCACCCTGCTATAGCGAAAACTATGCTGGATAACAACTGCCAGAATATGAGGGATGTTGGAGAGATAGAACTTGATGACAACATCACTCTAAAAGAGCAGGTAGAGAGGTCGATACGTAACATTCAACTAAAAAATACTAAATCTCAGTGAGGACGAGGCGTACTATGAAAATTATTATAAAAGCATTCTTTTTGTTATCTATCGTCCTTTCTGGCCAGGCTATGGCATACAGTAGCTACTGCTCAACAGGTGGCGGCTTCGCTCCTTACATCCGTCATTACGCGACATATAGTCCATGGGACTATTCGCTTTTTGCTCCCGGAGGAGCGCATCGTGCAAGCTCTAACATATTTACGCCCGTGGTCGACTATGATGAACTAGCGGAGTATATGACCTCCGGAGGCGGCGACAAGACGTTACAACTATTTGTTCCTTCGTTTGGGACATGGTCGTTTGATGGGAAGTCGGAACTTGGATATGGTGAACACTCTGCTTTTGTTCCTGCTACGTATCCAAGTATTTGTAGTGACTCTCTCAGTTTCGAAGAAGTAAATACATCGATAACAATGTCTCCGTCCAATACCGTCACGGAAGGAACAACTGTTACTGCAACATGGTCAGGAGGAGGTTCGGCGGACTATTGCGTCGTACTTGGTCAAACTTATATCGGGAATCAAAATTCACTAACTTTCACTACTGTACAAGGCGACTCTGGGACCTATGTGGTGTGGTGTTATAACGAACACGATAGTGATGATGCAAGCATAACGCTAACAGTTGATCCAGCGCCACCTTCATGCCCCGCAGTCCCACCACCGGCGGTGGGGTTTGTTTACCCAAATCCTAGTAGAGACTCAAATCTTCCCACTTCAGAGTTTGGTGGATTTAATTTTCTAACACCCCCTGGCCAGGGGGTGAATGTACAGGCATATTGTGACAACGATGTGTGGAGAGCGCGGGTGGCATACGCTGCGATTCCAACCCGTATTGCAGCGAATTTGCACGAATTAGAGGAAGTGTCTGTAAACCGGGTAAATAGCGAAAGCTCTTGCACTGTGCTGAATCAAATGGCATCGAGTTTAACTTATCATTCTAGCTTCACTACTGGACCAAGAGATACCACTACTAACCCTTTTTGGATGATTGATGCTATTGTGGCTCATGAAAATGTCCACTATGAGAAGTTTAAAGACTCTCTTGACCCATATTTTAGTGACTTTCTGGTTGACATGCACAATGTCACTATACCCATAGGAAGCGCTGCAAACGCGTCATCAGCTAGGGCCCAGATGGAATCTCAAGTGCAGGCTGTCTACGAACTACTGAGGCAGGATATGGTTATAGCGAGGTCGTTCGCAGATCACCCTCCAGTAGCCTGGTCGCTCTTTACATCAGCGTCGTTGGCAGTTAGTGGTAATAGGGTAAGCAATATAACCGCAAGAAAGAATGCTTTAAGTTGTGCTCTGTAGAAGGATGTCTTTGAGAGACGTAGTGTCCATAAACTAATGTAAGGGGCTGCAATGAAATTACTTAAACTAACTCTATCCTATATAGTTTGTATAGTTTGTGTGGGCATAGCCCACTCTGCTGACGATAATGAAATAGAAAGGACGATTAGCTCACAACTATTCGATAATTCGATTCAACTCACTATGATTGTATCTATTAGCGAAGATGACCTACTTGAGACGGTAACTGTAAACCTTCTTAACGCTTCAAACGATACGTATCGATTGGGGTTGCCTAAAAATGAGGTCCCTCTAACGTGGGGGCTCTTTATTACTACTTTGGCGGACCAATCTGAGCTTATCAACAAGGACGATTTGGTATTGGACTTTGATTCGCATTATGTCGCGCAGGACCTAGCGCCGGGAGACACATTAGAATGGATAATTAACGTAAAGGAGGTAGTTGATGACTCAGCACTTCATGAATGTCCCCCTGCCGCCGACTTGCAAGTTAATTTGAGGATATGGCTATTTGAAGTAGAGAATGGCGAGGAGTTCTCTTACGCAAACTCAAGCATCCAGAGTGCGAGGCTGCTATGGAGGGGAAGCTCGATCTAGGTAACCAATGGGATGGACTCCTCCTCACCCAGAGGTGGTCCCGCAAATTCGGACTCCAGTATAAGTGCAACAGCGTTCTGACTGAGGCATCGTAGATGCCTCATTTCAGGCGCACAACATGAGCAGACGACCACGCCGTAACCATTCACCGGCATTCAAGGCCAAGGTGGCCCTGGCCGCCCTGAAGGGCGACAAGACACTGGCGGAGCTGGCCCAGATCCATGATGTCCATGCCAACCAGATCACCCAATGGAAGACCCAGCTGCAAGAGCAGGCTGCGGAAGCATTCGGCGGTGACACCGACCGCTTCACCACTTTTTTTGTAAGGCTTCCTGGACGATGTCAGCTTTGAGCCGCTCCTCGGCATAAAGCCTTTTCAGTCGGCTATTTTTTTCAGCTTCCAGCTCCTTCAGTCGAGCAATCAGGGAAGCATCCATGCCGCCGTATTTGGCCCGCCACTTGTACACCGTTGCCGAGCTAACGCCATGCTCCCGGCAGACCTGCGCCACCGGGGTACCGGCCTCGACCTGCTTCAGTATGGCCATGATTTGACTGTCTGTAAATTTCGACGTTTTCATGCAGAATCTCCTCTTTGCGTAGATTACGAGAAAATTCCACTTTTGACTTCAATTAATTTTGGGGCTGATTACCATTTAAGTCGTTACTTACGAAAAAAGCTCTACTTAAAGTCGGCACATGTTAACCGAGATTAGATACAGGACCTGACTCACGATGGCTAAACTCGCATGAACTTTAAGTATTAGCAACAATGTAAATAGGCAACTGACACAATGTTAATCCCCTATTAATACTGAGAATTCAGCCCTTGACACTTTATGTTTAGCACTCGTATAAATACACCATACTAGGCTTATAAGTGATACAAGTCGCCTTTTCGTCCGCGCCCATCAAGCCACCTGCTTGTCCGCCGTAACATAATATACTATTGATATGTATTATATTTTTAATTTGCGAGCGAAAATTGCGCAAGCACAAGGGGAATATGATTATCCAAGGCTTAACCACCCCACAGATATCTTCCTACAAAGGAGCTACCTCGGCTTTGAGTACGGTAATTGGCTCAAGCCCAATATACGAGCTCAGTAAATAATCGAAAAAACAAGCCGTTAGGCCGGAAATGTGACGTAGTTTACGAAGGGCCATAGTTCAATCACTCGCGCACGAAAGCTGCCAACCCGAACTTATAGCAACAACTGAAGCAACATACGCAGCTTCATAGACCAAAATTATATATGAAAGTCAATTGCTTAGAAATAGAAGCAAAGTCCTCTCCTGGCACCATATATCCCGTAGTACCTCCTATATCTCCCACTCTTGCTTTGGCCTATCCGAAGTGTTTAATCTATATTTGCGGCGAGGGAGGACTCAGAAATGAACAGCGCAAAATTGAATAACGCTCACGCTAGGGCAGCAATGCTCATCAAGCGCAGGGAAGCTGCAGACAGGCTCGCTAATTCAGGGGTCGTCATATCAAAAACTGGTGGCGCATACCGCGACCCGGCCTCAATCATTCGATCCAGCAAAGCACAGGCGCAGTTAAAGGTTATCGCTGTTATCCGAGAGCGCAGCCACACATAGGCTATGCAGCTCTATCGATCACGTGGTCTGCAGCTTGCACCGCGGAGTCAGTAGCAAACACCGCAAGATCTCGTCGGGAGGCCTCGTATTTCAGCTCTTCCACAAAGTCGTTAAATATACCACTGTCGCTGCCAGCATCCTGCAGAGGCGCTCTGAGCACGAGCTCACAAGTCTCCAATGGGAACAACAGACTTTCGTCTCTTAGTCGATCAAGTTGCCAGAGTTTACTTTGCGCCCGAATCAGGGCTTGTTGGATGCCTTTCTCGCCGTAAACTGCATCAAATTGAGCAGCATAGCTACCTGCGATAAATCCGAATTTCATTGGCAGGCCATATCCTCGTATCGTAACGCTCTGCTCAAAAAATTCCGCCAATTCCCCTCGCCGACCTGTCACGGCATCAAAAACGCTCTTACGCCAATCCTCCGGGCCTGATCGCTCCGGTCTGGCTGACTCTTCATTATTTTCAGATGACATGGCCAAACTGATAGACGACGAATATTTAGACGCAACCAGCAAGGCATCCTCTATGTTTTCGGCCAATGACGACTTCAGCGCCCCCAGGTAGAACCCTTCCAGAGGGGGAGGCCAATCGCCAGCCAAGGGTTGACGAGAATAGAACTTCTCTGCCCGGTATACACAAAGCGACAGCGCTTCAGCAATGCGTGCCCCCATTTCCAGACCATAAATTTTCTTCAACCTGGAGGACGGCACCAACCTGGCAGCGATCAAAGCCTGATCATCCCCTTTCAGAATGAGTCCTATCGTGATCCGCTCACCCGACATTGGAATAGGCTCTATCTGCAGGCTACGCCAGGAAAAAGCGTAGTCTGGTACAGGTGGAAACTGTATCTTCATGATTTTTTCTCGTCCCGATCTGCCAGATTGATGTGGTTATCCAACTTCATGTTCAACTGTTTTATGCCTAAGCTCTGCGTCAATATGTCTGGCATGCGCTCAATTCGTTGCCTAAGAAAACTCATGTATTTTTCGAAATGACTTCCGATACCGGTGGTTGCCACGTCTGCCGGACATACGAATTCCAGTACCTCGTCCCAATTAATACTTTTCAACTGCTCTACAACGACCAATGCTTCTCGCCTGATTTTGTGTAACTCGAACTCGGTCTTCCCATCGGACAACACGTGCAGTATCTGGGAGTAACAGATGTCAGCAGGTTGCGCGCTATTCGGCAACGCTTCATCGTGGTCAATCATCCAATAAACGCGATTTTCGGCAAACAGTAAGTTATTAGGAAGACGATCATCGTTAAAAATCCACTCATCAAACACGCCACAAGCCAATGCTTCGGGCCAACGCCTTATTTCGTCATTAATCTGGTCATTGGCAATGCGAAATGCTGGGTAGTATTCCCGCTCCAACCCAAAGCCCAGATTAAGGCGATTCCCAGCGCGACGCCCGGGGACAATCGCTGGATCCACCTGCACATAAAACGCTTGCTTGATCGGCAATCCAAGCATGCGAGCCAGCACTGCACACAGTACTTCTTTTGCAATATCCTCCAACTTCAACAGCTTAAGAAAGACCTCTCGCCGCGTATTGTATGTATCGTATATCGACGCCCGAAAAGTTGTTCCTTTGCGGGTTGGTATGGCGTCAAGTGGTTGAATCGCGGTCGCAATCTGAACCTCAGGATGATTGATCGCCATACATGCCCCTTTAGCCTTAAGGCCAGATGCCCACAACACTCATAGCAACATCCCATTTACACACATCCGAGTGTAATGATTGATACAGGCCTGTCAAAGCATAAGCCTGTTGAATAACTGTGGATAAGTACTGTATAAGAAATACTGTTTATATATACAGTTTTCTGGAGACCATTTCCAACGAATCTGAACGCGGGATCTACTGGAGAAGGAGTAACGTCAATCCACAGACAGTGGGGTTGTTATATTTAGCAAGCTATATGGTTATTCTATCAATCTTTATCGACAGATGAGCAAGCGCTGCTCGCGACAGGAATCAGGTATTGTCAGCCCTTGCCTTCCGTGAAATCATAGGCGCTATGGTCCCAGACGCCAAAATTGACAAAAATATGAACGAAATCATAGACGCACTGAGCAAATTCCGCGATGAACGCGAGTGGAGCCAGTTCCACAACCCCAAGGACCTTTCCGTTGCCCTGAGCATTGAAGCCGGCGAGCTGCTGGAAGCCTTCCTGTGGAAACACCCCGATGATGCCGACCCGCAGAAAGTACAGGAAGAGCTGGCCGATGTGTTTGCCTATGCGTTTTTGCTGGCAGACGCCTATCAGCTGGACGTCAAGGACATCGTGCTGGCCAAGATCAAAAAGAACGCTGAAAAGTACCCCGTCAGCAAGGCCAAAGGCACCGCCAAAAAATACACTGAACTATGAGCGGCACGCATCCGATTGAGATCAGCCGCTACAGCTTCAGGAAAGAGGCGCTTGAGCAGCTGGATGCCAAAGGCCTCACGCAGGCCAGCTGGCCACTCGTTTATGTTTTGAGCAACGCCGACAAGGGACGCGCCTATGTGGGCGAGACGGCGGATACCGTCAATCGCATGAGCACCCACCTGAAACACAACGACAAAAGCAGGCTGACAGTTGTCCACCTGATCCAGAGCGACAAGTTCAACAAGTCCGCCACCCTGGATATCGAGTCCAGCCTCATCAAATACATGGCCGCCGACGGCAAATTCACCCTGCTCAATGGCAACCTGGGGCTGGTTGACCATAACTATTATCAGAAGCAACAGCTTTATGCCGGCATGTTCCGCCAGCTGTGGAACAAACTGCGGGCAGAAGGCCTGACCCAGCACTCGATTGAACACCTGGACAACTCCGACCTGTTCAAATACTCGCCCTACAAGTCCCTGTCATCCGATCAGCGCCAGGGCCTGCTGGGCATCATGTATGCCCTGCTGGATGACAAGGTCAAAACCCTGGTCGTGGAAGGCGGCGCCGGTACCGGCAAATCCGTGCTGGCGATCTTCCTGTTCAAACTGCTGCAGAGCGAGCCGGACGAGGTCAATTTCAGCGGGCTGTCCGCCGAGGAAGATGAGTTCAGGGAATTGCTGCTGCAGTTGCAGGAGAAATATGGCGTAAACCCCAAAATGGCTTTGGTGGTACCGATGGCGTCATTTCGCGCCACCCTAAAAAAAGCCTTCGCCAATGTCGCTGGCCTGTCACCCGGTATGGTCATCAGCCCGTCGCAGCTTGCGCAGCAACATTACGATATTGTGCTGGTGGATGAAGCACACCGGCTGCGGCGCCGGCAAAACCTGGGCGCCTATTACGGCGCTTTTGACAAGACCGCCACCGCCCTGGGCTTTGATCCCAAAACCTGCAGCGAAGTGGACTGGGTCGTTCAGCAGTCAGGCAAATCGGTGTTTTTCTACGACCTGAACCAGACTATCAAGCCGTCGGATGCGTCCACAGAGGTATTTCGTGACCTGAAAAAATCGCCCTCGACCCAGACCCAGCAACTGGTGTCACAGTTCCGGGTACGGGGCGGCAATCCCTATGTGCAGTTTGTCGACAGGCTGCTGCATTGCCAACTGGGAACGGCAGCGCCCTACCGCTCAAAACAATACGAGCTGCGGCTGTTTGAATCCTTCAGCGAATTTGTGGAAACCCTGCAGACGCGTGACCACCAATACGGCCTGTCGCGCATGATTGCCGGATATGCCTGGCCGTGGCAGTCCAACAAGGATCCCGCGCTGTTCGACATCGAAATCGAATCCATGCAACTGAAATGGAACACCACCAGTTCCGACTGGATCAATACCCCTAATTCAGTGAACGAAGTCGGCTGCATTCATACCACGCAGGGCTACGACCTGAATTATGCCGGCATCATTTTCGGCCGCGAGATCGGCTACGACAAGACCCGCAAGGAAATCGTCATCAGGCCAGAGCTGTACTTCGACAGGAATGGCAAACAGTCCATCAAAGACCCCGAAGAACTCAAAAAGTACATTCTGAACATCTACCAGACCATCCTGCTGCGCGGCATCCGGGGCACATTCATCTACGCCTGCGATCCCGATTTCCGCGACTACCTGGCACAGTACATTTCGCCCGAACCCCCTGCGATAGCCGATGTCACAGACATCACACCCGTCCCGGTAAAACCCTACGTCAACGCAGCGCCGGTTTACGACCTGGTGGCAGCCGCCGGCGACTTCAGTGAACAGCAACAGGCCGAGCAAAAGGAATGGTACCTGTTGCCGGAAGGCGAAAAAGTAGACCAAAGCCATTTCGTCTGCAAAGTGCAGGGCGAGTCGATGAACAACATCATCCCCAATGGCGCCATGTGCCTGTTCCGCACCGACCCGGGCGGCAGCCGCAACGGCAAGATCGTGCTGGTTGAGCTGCTGGACAGCATTGATGAAGACAGTGGTTCGCACTACACGGTGAAGGAATATGCGAGCGTGAAAACTGAGGATGAGGATGGCTGGGTGCATGAGCAGATTGTGCTGAAGCCGCGCTCGAGTGATCCGGGGTATCAGCCTATTGTGTTGACGGCGGATGATGAGAACAGGTATCGGGTTGTTGGGGTGTTTGTGCGGGTGTTGTACTGACAACGTTACAGATTGGTGTTCAATCGTTCGAATAGGGTAAAAACTCATTGCTGTCACCGCCCAGCAATGTAAGCAGTTTTGGATGCAAAAATAGCTTGTCGCGCCCAGCTTTCTGCTCACGAAGCACACCCATGTCGCACAACTCTTTCAGGTATACCGAGGCGGTCTGGCGCTTGGCGATACCCGCCTCCACCAGATTGGCAATGCGGCAATAGGGCTGGGTAAAAATCAACTCCACCAGTTCGCGACTGTAAATATTAGGCAGGCGGTGGCGCACATGATCAGCGGTGTGTTCCTGCAAGGCGCGAATGGCCATGACTTTTTGACGCGTCCATTGGGCGGTGTTGACAACTGCTTGCAGCATGTAGAGCAACCAGGGCTCCCAATCATTTTGCTCTGTCACCTGGCGCAACAGACGATAATAGTCGGCCTTGTGCTGGATGATGTGCCGGCTGAGATAGAGCACCGGAATGCTGAGTAGCTCTTGGTCTAGCAGATACAGCAAATTGATGATGCGGCCGGTACGGCCGTTGCCGTCGGTAAACGGGTGGATGGCCTCGAACTGATAATGGGCCACCGCCATGCGAACAAGAGGGTCAAGCTGGCCTGACTGGTTAGCATCGTGCAGAAACCCCTCCCAGTTGGCCAGCAGATCGCGCAAGTGCGCTTCGCCTTCTGGCGGAGTATAAATGGTTTCGCCAGAGGCCGGATTGCTCAGCGTAGTGCCCGGTACACGACGGATATCCATAACCACACCCTTAATGGTGGAACAAATGGCCACAGCGGTGTTGGTAGACAGTGGGCGCTCTCGCAGGGACTGGAAACCCTGCCAGAGAGCCGTGCGGTAACGCAGCGCCTCTTTGGTCGCCGAATCTGCGCGACTGTCATCTGCCTGGGCGAACTCGAACAAACTATCGGTGGTGGTGACAATATTTTCGATTTCCGAGCTGCCTTTGGCTTCCAGCAGCGGAATGGTGTTGATCAGCATAGCCTGATTGGGGATGAGTTCGCCTGCCTGCTTGAGCTCGGCTAGCGCGCTGCGGGCTTCGATGCAAGCCTTGAGAACCGCGCGAGTTTCCAGTTCCAGAGCTGGTGGCAGCGGCGGCAAGTCGTTGTAAGGCTTATTGGGCTGAAATACAGGCATGAAGGATTTTTACATCAACGTGTCGATTAGGTCAACTTTAATCGACATATTCCGTAGATATGTCGATGACATCAACACATGGGTGTATTGTGTCGAGAAATTGATATTTGATCGACATATTGGGTCGCACCAGGCGCACATGATACCGACTAACCCACTCCAAACAACGCCACATACTCCCGGTCGATCATCTCGGTCTGCCGACGCGTTTCAATCCAGGCAAACCCCTGCATTCTGAAAGCCTCACCGTAGGCCCATTTTGCCACTTCGGTTGTACTGCCGATGTTGGAGACAAAGCCCTGCTCCTGCATTCTCTCACCCAGCTCCCGCCCTGAGCGGTCGTTGCGATCCAGCCAGCGTTCAAGATGTTTCCTGGCCGCGAGCATGTCGCGCTTGTCGTTGTTACAGCCCCGGTGTGCCACCACAAAGTTGTGCGCCGTGTCCCGTGGATAGCGCGACCAGGGTATGAAGTGGTCAACCTCGGCCTGGCTGTGCAATTTCCCCTGGCAGTAGAAGCACCGCTTGTCCTGCATCTGGGACAAAATAGGTGCAATACGCGCCAATTGTGCCCGCGGCGTGCCAAACATGAATGATTCCAGATCGTCTTTCTTGCCCAGCAAGGGCGCATTGCGACGGTTGCCGCGTATGTGCTGAACCCAGCCTGCTTTGGCCAGCTGCTGAATCAGCGGACTGAAGCGACGCAAGTTGTGGCTGACACCCCGCTTCAGGATCAACACTTTGTTGGTACAGGGGTAGTCATACAAGAACCGGTCTGTTTGCCCGCCGATGACCTGTAAATGGCGCAGCGGCATGTTATGAACAATAGCCCGGATATCCGAAATGGTGCGCTGCCACTGGGGATGCCCGGGAGCCCTGGCCGGATTGCCTTGCACATCATTGTAGATCTCAAGGATCTGATTAATTACGGCAGCCTGTTTACCCAGATTCTGCAACAGTATCCCGTTTTCCACTTCGTCAGTCGCCGGACCATAACTGCTGGCCTGCCGCCAGTACAACAACGCAAATCGCTCTGCTACGGCATCAAGCGGTAATGCCAGTTCTGCGTCATCATCGCCGCCCAGCTCAATGGCCAGCTCGGTCAATGTCAGCATCAGCGCAAACTTATATGTGGCGGAAAACTCGCCTTCGTCAAACAGGCGCTGAATCTTCTCCAGAAACGCAAGCTGAGCCCTGGCAGAAAGCGCACTCATCGATCTGACCAATAATCAGCTTTGTCAGGCATGATCCAGCGCAAGCCACCGCGAGGGTCAGCCACGTCCCCTGCATAGCGAGGAATCAGGTGAATATGGCAATGCCCAATGGTCTGGCCTGCCGCCGGCCCGTCGTTCATGCCGATGTTGTAGCTGTCAGGCACAAACTGGCTGTCCAGTATAGTTTTGGCCTGCTCGACCAGATCCCAGAGATCATCGCGTTCGCTGCGGGTCAGCTCGAAGTATGAGCCCACATGACGGAAGGGGATAATCAGCGTGTGGCCCGGCGAGATGGGGTAGTTGTCAAGGATGGCGAAGCCATGGGTACTGGTGGCCAGAGGCTCGCGATCTGTTGAGTCGCAGAAGGGACAGGGTTTGTGGTTAGAATTTGTCGTCATGGGTGGATATTGTTTAATATCGAGCATGGCGTCAAGTTGAGGCGATGACAATGCAGATACAATTTAACTACCTTTACCGTGATGCGGGCAATTTCAAACAGTTTGGCTCCGTGGTTTTTGACAACAATAAATGCATATCCGTTGAGGAGCTTGAGAATCAAGTACGGGCAGCGCTCATAGATGGCCAGTATTTCATAGCGGCGAAGGTTGGTGTGCCTAATTTATGGGTCTGTCCTTATGATGCAGAACTGGATCACGGCTGGCATGAGTTTGAGGGACTGGGAGACAGAGATACCGACAGCAACAATGTCGACTCGAGAGATATTACAACTTTCTTGGGCGATCTTAGGAAAAACGGATAGGGTTTGTGCTTTTTTTCATGGAAAGGTAATTTCTAGTCTCAGCAGGCGTCCTGAGTAATTTAGTTTGATAGCAAAAACTCTTCATAACGCTGTGCAAGGCGAACTCTATCCGGCGATTGATTTTTGTTATACGGCGGTATGAGTTCTTGTCCATTCAAGTTTTTGAGTGCAGTCAAAACTGGACCGTCATTCTTTTCCATAAGCCTGTCACTAATCACGATTTTCCGACCAGGTGTAATTCCTATTAAATTTGCGTCATAGGCTCGATGATGAAGCCTTGTCATTGCTATACCGTTAGTTATCTCAGTTGAACTATGAGTATGGGAATCTGGTGTTATGTGTGCCGCTTCAAGTAATTCAGGAACTGGCAGTCCGGATAAGGAGCACCGATTTCTGTACGCAGACAGGACGTTAGCACGAAACGTTGCTTGGTGAAGCCTTACTCGAGCCTCCCGAACGGCGTATGCTCTCACGGGAGCATTTAGATCTGGGTAAACAACCACTTTGGATTTGTTCGCACTATCGACAAGAGGTTCGCCTACCACCACCTCACAGTACATCAGATCAGGATAGATATTAGAGATATAACACGGCCAGATTGCCTTATATCTGCCTGGTGCTACTGCATGAAAGTAAATAAAGGGCGTTTGCTGGTCCATGGCCTGCCACAGATGCTTGTTGCCATTCTCTTGAGGGTTTCCTGCCTGAAGGGAGTACCGAAAAAATCCTTCTTCAGTTTCATGATCATCATAAATATTTGTTCTGCCCGCCCTAGGCTCAGTTGTTTTTATACTTATCGCACCTTGCTTCATTTGCTTTGGCTTAAATATGCCTCGCGCTTTGTTAGCCAATAATATCCTTTGACCCTCAAAATCGAATCCTTGTGTAATTTCAGACCAGGGGATGTCGTCGCCGAAAACGCGATCTAGCCATCTCACGCGCTCAAACGCAGAAAGTAGAATTTTAAGATCGCCATCTTGATGATTCACTGATCTGCCCATAACGTCCATTAACTCTTCACTGCCTCTGTGTGTCTGCATTTTGGAAACGACGCACATCCATAAAACGAATTCCCGGCATTGCTTCCTTTACGTGCGACACGCGCGACCAGTTCAGAGCCGCACAAGGGACAGACTTTAGGATCATTCTTCTGCCTTTGTTTGGCGCTCGCATCATTCACCAAGGGAACGGTATCCTTTGAGCGCTGCACGGATGAAATGAGCTGGTACAGTTGGCTCCCGTCTATCAAATCGACCGGCTGAGCTTGCGCAAAGTTTATCGCTTCCTGAGTGAAAAAGCCCGACGTAACAACGATGGCTCTTGCGGCATCCTCAGCTTTAACAAGCCCCAGCATTTCCCGCACAACATTGACCCCTACCTTTTGGGACTTCCAATGTTTGCATTGAACAAGGTGAACATGTCCACCCTTGCTCAGCCTGATATCGATACCTCCATCCGGGCCTGCCTTAAAATTCTCCACCACTGAATAGCCTTGACGTCTATATGCCTCAGCAAGAAGTTCTTCAAATTCACGCCAGCCCAGCAATCTGATGGATTCAATGTTTTGCTGTTTGTCCAATAACCTCCTTTTTTTCCTCATCAACCAAAAAGACAATGGTGCCGGCATCAAAAAAAGTAGGGCGAACATATATGCATTCTGTGATAACCCGGCTGAGACAGCAGACAAAACCATGCTATCCGCGGCCATGATTGGAAGCCCATAGCTTAGAAAGATATAAATTGTGATAGATGCGATGACGCTGACCCACCATGGGAGTCGTACAAGTTGATCAAGGATGCCGTCGTCTTTCCTTAGAGCCATGTTGATAGTCTCTTGATTGCTGATACCGCTCGCGCTAAGAGTGCTGATCGTTACCAGTACGCCCCAACGCTCAGACCCAACTCGTTTACCACATTTCTCTCATACAGCAGTCGAATATCCAGGTACCGCGACACTTCGTAGCGCACGGCAGCACCGCTTACCAATCTGTCCTCATGCGATGTACTCAGACCCTCGCGAAACTCGGCACTTAATTCAAATCGCAGTCGCTCTGTGAAACTGCCACTGGCAGTTAGGCCAGCAGACAGGTAGCCATAGCCGCTGCCACGATAACTACTTTGAAGCGCTCCTCCTAGCCTGGCCGCAATGACACCATTCACGGCGCGTACCGGATAGGCACGACCGATCTGCGCCCTTGCAATCCCTACCGTCGAGTCAATGTCAGAGTACCGGTCTTGAGCCGCCCCTACTTCCAGCAACCACGTGCGGCGGCTATCGCCGGGCAAACCGGTGGCTTTCAGGTTGACGCTCTCGATCTTGATTAAACTAAAACGCCTTACATTCACTTCGTCACCGTCACCGATCAACTCAAGCTCCGCCATCGACAGGGCTGCATTCGGTACATGACCGGCACCATGATCAAGAGCATCGTAATATGCCGGACGAATCCTGAATCGCCACGTAGAACCGATGGTTGAGTTATTCGAGTATGTAATTGCGCTATAACTAATGTCCCTACTTTGGTGAGGAGACGGCGTAGGGCTGTCCGTAAACACTGCGTCTGCTGCCGGCAAGCGGTACCGTTCGGCCAACACTTGCGTGTACGGACTATTTTCGTCAGTGATGTTGCCCTGGCCGTCGCTGGATGTGTACTGATAGTAATCCAGCAGAACATCAAGAACTCTGTATTTGGACGGCAACTCGATCGCCGGGTAGTCGCTCGCGGCCAAACGCTGCGGGGCCCGGATCAACGCTTTGACGGTGCTTTGCTCGTCAGGGCTCAGATCGTAGTATCGGTTGTAAAACCGACTCTGGCGCGAAGGATGATAGATGGGTGACCCATCAAAGATCTGCTTGTCACCTGACTGGCTAGCCATCCGTTGAACAAAGGTCTGAGGGGCATACCAGATGTTATGCCCCGTCGTCAGATCGATTCCACGCAGAATATTGAATAGCCTTGCCATACGATATGCGCAGTTTTTATCAAAAAAATAGTAGGTGAAGTCTGTTTGCATAAGCTCCCAGACAAGGCCCAGTAAAAGTGAGACTTCGTAATCTGTTAGATTTAACTGGTACTCCCAAATGTCTCTGTGCTCAGTTTCGCCGTAGTTGTTGGCGAAATGGAAGTACTCGGAGGAACTGAAAACACCCCGATATTTCCCTGTTATGCCGCTGTAGATATATTTGAAAATCCCATCTTCCTGCGGAATATCGGCACCAAAATTAATACTTTCGTTTTGCAAGTTATTGCTATTTTGTCTGGAAGTATTCAACTTGATCATATTGTGACCAAAGTAGGAGGCTGGATTCTCCAGGAAACCACCCACCATAAGTACACTGATACTGTTTACCGCTTCGTGTCTTTTCCATTCCTCATAGGCATCACAGGCCTGTTCCTCAAGGCCATACTTCTTGAGGTCTAACTCAGCGTCTAACCAGATGTATCGAGCCCGGTATTTGCATTGAGCATGCTCATTGCTATCGCCCCCTACGGGCTCGAAGAAAGCCGACAAGGTAGCGTGCAATTCGGAAGACGGGTTTGATTTACCGTCAATATGCAAGAATGCTGATGACGATCGAAACGCACTTTCGCGTCGTGAATTAAAGAGCCCGTGTTCTTCGTAGCCGAGTATCGTTGACCACACAGGGTCTTTTTCAAGTCCAAGCTCAATGGCTTCCGTGTAAATTTGCGCCGTCGCATCGTCTGACTTGGCTGACGTTACATGGCAGCAAATGACAGCAAAAACGAATAGATTAGCCACAAATTTGGAGAACGGGAACATTGATGGGGTCTGCGCGCGTGTGAGGGTAGTTTGGTAGACACAAGCAAAAAGGCGCGCATCGCATGCCTCCTTGCTTGTTCAGTACAAAAGCTTAGCTGATTATGACTTCAAAGAATTCACAACAGCGAAATAGAAAGTTTCTGCTTTCTGTACTTTTTCCAGCGAGTTGAAACCAGCTTGGGACACCTGCCCCGCCATCTCAGTGCGTACAGCGCTGATGAGATCAGCACGATGATCCTGCTCTACATCCAGAATATTCATCATGGTAACGATGTGTTCACCGCTGCCCTTGGCTGCTTCCTCAGTCAAAGCATCGTAAGTTTCGAAGATGAATGCAGCAGCAGCTACGTACTGACCTTGACAGGTTTCAGGACTTGCAGTCGCGGAAATGACAGCGGTTGTACCGACATCCCAGATAACGTTTGATGTGACAGCGGCCCAGTTCACTGTGGGGAACAATGCAGCGCCGATACCACAATCTCGATACGGGTTTGGACCAGTACCGGTTGAATTCTGTGCTTGAGCCACTCCGTTAAATGTGAGCGCCCCGATAAAAGCAATTCCGTATGCCAAGCTTTTTTTATTAATTTTCATATATTTACCTTTTTATACCTACTATTTAAAGTCTTCTGTCATGAGCTTATAACGAATACTCATGTAAGATAACTTGCTTTTATTGCCTAGATTTTAGGCCGTGCGAGTATAGAATATTCGCATCGATAGCAACACTACCCATATAGCTAAGTAAGGAAACCCTGTTACACATCATCTCTCGTCTGTGCAGCAACCCCGTGCTGCACGACTGTCGCTCCACAACCATCACGGTAATCAGCCCCAAACGAAATTCTTACCCTTCATTGATCGACTCTATCACCTACTAAATTGGCAATCACGGCAGTAGCCGTCTATAACCTCATTATCAGCGCTGACGTTTAATGTCTGATGCTGATGATTGAGCTCTTCACTAAACCAACACATTGGAGGTGTGCCATGCGTGAATTGACAGAAAATGAAGTTGCTGCGGTCGCAGGCGGTGATTTTGACGGAGGTACCTTTATGAAAGGCCTTGGTTATGCCGTAGGAGGCGCCATTACCGCGGCCGCCGTACCTTTCCTTGGAGCGGGCGTCGTTGCTGCATTTGGCGTAACAGCCAGTGCAGGCGTTCTGGTGGCTGGCGGTGGCGCGTTGATGGCGCTAAGCACGGCTGAGTCGTCGTAGGCCATCAATTGACTGGAGATATGGCGATAGCCTTTGAACGGGCTATCGCCACCAGATCAATGCGTTGCCCAGCAACCAACAGGGGATCTCAAAAGGCATGGCGATATATAAAAATGGCGAAAGCTTCTATCTGAACGGTGTGGCGAACCCTTTGTCACTGGAGAAGCGACACGTTCTTTCTGCTCACGAATTCAAGCCCAGTGGGTTGCTTTCCCTGCTGCAGATTTACAGATACTGTATCGCCGCTCAGTGCGTACTCATCGTGCCTGCGATCGGCTATGCGTTCATTCGAAAGTTGCAACTCGATCCGGCACCATTTGAGACGATCAGCATCTTGGCATCACTGATATCAGCGCCTGTTTTTGTTGTCTGGATCAGTACATTGGCACTGAGAAAAGGAGTATCAACGTTTTCACTCTCCGATGTCGATTATCAGCCAGCGCCATCATCAAGCTTCTATCGCTTTTATGCGCTTTCCGGCTTTAATTTACTTATTATATTTATCAGTGCGCCATGGGGAAATGGATGGTACTTGCCAATGGCTGTTGTACCACCAGTTGGTCTGTTCATCATCGTCACAGCATTGGCGTCTCATCGAATCATCCGCCAACCTCACCAAACCAAATGAAACCCCTCCTGCCGTCGATACACCCAATGCCTCTCCCCATCAGCATCAAGATACGCCTCTTCCTCCTGCCGACAATTTGCCTCTTCACCGTCCCACTCAGGAATCGCCCTTGTCGCCTGCAGTTCAATAGCATGCCAGGTAGAAGGCAATAAAACCGCATCGCCTCGAACGGGCACACCCTCCTGCCCGTCCCAGCGGCCGATCAACGGCCCGGCGCCGTGGCCGTGGTCACCGATGGGGTGGGTGTAGACGGTGCCGGTGATGCCTTCAGCTTCCATGCGCGCCAGCGTGGCGGCGAGGATGTCGTTGCCGGTGCGACCTGGCTCCATCTCTTCCAGCAGCAGTTCCTGCATGCGGTTGGAGTCTGCGAGGCAGCGCTGCAGGCCAGCGGGTACGTCGATTTCGCCGGGTTTGAGCACGTAGCCCAGGTGCTGGGTGTCGGTGTGCAGGTTCATGGCGACTACGCCAAAGTCAGTCCACAGCAGGTCACCCGGCTGGATGACGGTGTCGCCGCTGATGCGGCCGCTGCCCTGGCGCGACACATCCACGGAGGGCTGGAACCAGGCGGTGTAACCGAGTTCCTGGGCGCGCTGGCGCAGCCACCAGATCACGTCGTCGGTGGTGGTTTCGCCGGGGGTGATGACGGCGTTGGAGAAGGCCTGTGAGATCATCGCGTGCACGGTTTCCATGATCTGGCGATAGCGCGGCATCATCTCGGGGATGCGCAACGCGATGTAATTCAGGGCCAGGCGGGGTTCGCGCACTACACGCTCGAGGTAGGGGCCAAGCGCCTCCGCAAGCACTTCGCGCTCGCCGGCATGCAGTCCGTCAGAGAACGCCCAGTCGGGGTCGATGTTGAGTGCGATGTTGGCCGGGTCGCGGTCTTCGATCAGCTCACGCAGCAGTTGCCACTGCTCGTCACCCACCAGCTCGGCGGTCGGTTGCGTCGGCGCGGGCCGGGTGGAGCGATAAGCTTCAAATACCCCACCCTGACTGCCGCCGCCCAGCGCCAGCCGTTCTACCGTGCCGTCGGGCTGTAATGTGAACACATAGATGGAACGACGACGGGCGGCGAAGGTGGTGGGTGCGGTGATGGACCAGAACACCGGATCCTCGCCGTACTCGCGCATCGACAGTATCCACATGTCCACCCCGTATTCGTTCATCAGCGCCGGCAGCACCCGATCCAGGCGCGCTTCCAGCCAGGCCTGCTGTTCAGTGGCCTGCTCCCGCAGGGTGGGCAGTGGATGCACCTGCGCTGGGGCGGACTGCGGCACCTGCACGGATGGCTGGGCGTGGGCTGGCGTGAGTGCCGGGGCGGTGACTACGAGGGTGAGCAGGAGTGCGGATAAGGCGGTGGCTGGTTTCATCGGGTGGTCCGGTTGGGGGTTTGTATGAAACAGAAGGTATCCGCTGGGCATGGGCTTGTCCAGCGCGTCAGTCGCTTAGCGGGTTGACATCAATCGCAGGCTGTTCGTATAGCCACCCGATCCGTTGGTTCACGGCGAGTTGCCCGTCACTGTCTAACGGGAGTTTTGCGAAAAGTTTACGGGTTGCGTTAAGTTGTATCACTTCATGTTCTCCAGGTGACCAGGCTCTGAGCCCTAAACCCGCACCCCCTCCATCAGCGGTCAACAACAAAGTCCATTGTGAGGCATTTGTTAACGACAAATCCACTTGTCGTTAATATACATACATATTGTTAACAACAAATGCTGCTACCGCTTATCGGATACCACCAAATCGCTTCGGCAATGCCTGGTACCCAGTTGCACGGTCTGATCTAGCAAAGCCAGCACGTTGGCAAAGTGCGGAACTGGCCCGCAGTCCACAAATAGTACAATTGGACGAAGCACTAGCGTGCAATTGGACGCATGTTAACAGAGCAATTGGCCGAACCATGAACAACGCGACGTCTGATCTGTTCTGGCTGCCACGATCAGTGAATTGCAGGCAGGCCAGTGGAATGCACAGCGAGCCGCTGCTCGCCATTTCCTGTAGATTTCATGCTCGGATTCTGCGAAATTAGGAACTAACAGACTGTTGAAAAACAACCAAATCACGGAGCCCAGAATGAATTCAAAACGCCGAAGCAGCGCAGTCCTTGTGCTGATAGCCGCAGCCCTGTCACTTGCAGCCTGCAGCCCGCAGGAACCAACACCACCTGCCGCTGCTGTGTCGGAGGAGACCGCGTTTGCGCGCCCTGCCGGGGCTGAGACGTTTACGGCGCTTATCTCGGGGACGCGGGTTGGCCAGATGGACGTGCAACACGGCGACGTCACCAATGTTGGTTATGAGTACCGCAACAATGGTCGCGGCCCCTCGGTTGAAGAAGTCATTGAGTTTACTGATGAGGGTGTACCGCGTAGCTGGCATATTACGGGCGCAACAACCTTTGGCAATATCATCTCAGAGCAGTTTGAGGTTGAAGGTGGCAGAGCGACTTGGACAGATACCACCGGGTCCAGCGCAGCAGAGTTGGCGGAGGCCAATTTGTATGTGGCCCAGGAATCCAGCCCCTACGCCTTGTGGGTTTATGCACGGCTGTTATTGGCCGCTGAGGGAAATACCCTGGCCGTGCTGCCTGCTGGCGAGCTTAAACTGGACACTATCGAGACGCTGGATGTCACCGACAGCGATGGCGCGTCAATGGCTGTCACCACCTATGCACTGTCGGGCATTGACCTGAATCCGAGTTATTTTGCGCTGGATGAGTCCGGTCTGCTGTTTGCATCCATGACTGAAAGATTTGCGCTGGTGCGATCCGGCTTCGAGGCTGAAGAGGAGCGCCTGCGTGATCTGGCTGCCGAATACGCAACCCGCCGCTTTGAATCCATACAGGAAGAAGTCACCCGCGTTTTTGATAAACCCGTGCGCATCAATAATGTCAGGGTATTCGAACCAGGCAGCTTAAGCCTTTCTGATCCAGTATCCGTGCTGGTTGCAGAGAATCGGATCGCATCAATTGACGGCGTGGTACAGGCGCCTGATGCCGATGAGATTGTGATCGATGGCGCGGGCGGCACGTTAGTGGCCGGGATGTATGAAATGCATGCGCATGCGGGCCAGGGCAGTGCGCTGCTGAATATTGCGGCCGGGGTCACCAGCTTTCGTGATATGGGCAACAATAATGAGGTACTCGATGACCTGATTAACAAAATCGAGTCGGGCAGATTGGTCGGGCCGCGCATTCATCGCAGCGGCTTTATCGAGGGCAGAAGCCCTTTCAACTCCAACAGTGGCATCCTGGTTTCAACCCAAGAGGAAGCACTGGCTGCCGTGCGGTGGTATGCCGATCAGGGCCACTATCATCAGATCAAAATCTACAACAGCATGAACCCGGAATGGGTGCCGGCCATGGTGACTGAAGCGCACGCTCGCGGCCTGCGTGTTGCAGGACATGTGCCCGCCTTTTCTAATGCCGATGCCATGATTGCTGCCGGATACGATGAGCTGACGCACATTAATCAGGTTATGTTGGGCTGGGTATTGGCGCCTGACGAAGATACCCGCACGTTATTGCGGCTGACCGCCATGAAGCGATTCCCCGCCATCGATATCAATTCTTCCGCGGTGCAATCTACCATTTCAAGCATGGCCGAGCGCGGCATGGGTATTGACCCGACGCTGGCCATTCATGAGAACCTGATGTTGTCTCGCAATGGCGAGGTGGCACCCGGCATGGTGGACTACATCGACAATATGCCCGTGGGTATTCAGCGCAATGCCAGAACGGCACGCTCTGAAATCGCCTCTCCTGAGGACGACATCGCCTACCGTCAGGGTTTTGCCAAGATTCTGGAAACAGTGCGCGAAATGCGCGATCAGGGTGTGGTGATTATTCCGGGCACCGACCTGGGTGGGTCGTTTAGCTATCACCGCGAGCTGGAGCTCTACCAGGAGATCGGCATGACTGCGGCTGAGGTGCTGAAAATGGCGACGCTTGATATGGCAAGTTACCTGGGTCAGGACGAAGAACTGGGTTCGATTGAACAAGGAAAACTGGCTGATTTTTTCCTGATTCCCGGTGATCCGACGGCGGATCTGAAAGCCATCAAGACGATTTCATTGGTTGTTAAAGATGGCAATTTTTATTTTCCCAGCGACATTTATCCTGAGTTTGGCATTCGACCGTTTACGGAGGCGCCACGGATATTGGCTCAATAAACCTGATCGTGATTGCCAATATCAATCAGAATAATGTCGCGATCCTGAATCAGCAATGCCAGCACAATGCGATAACTCATATTGATCGATACCGACGACAGGCCGTTGAGTGAACCCTCGAGGCGGTGCAATCGAAGGGAAGGATGGTGGGGGTTCAGCTCCAGCAGCTGAAGTGTTTTTTCATACTGCCCCAGGATCTGCGGATGACGTTTGAGAAATTTCCTCGCACGGCGCATATAGCTGTCGGTATAAACCAGCCTATAGGTCATCAGTGATCCGCTTTATGTGGTCTGTCACGCTGTCCGTGTTGTAACGCCCGGCCGCATAATCGGCTTTCGCTTCGGCCACGGCGGCAGCCAGCTCCAGCTCACGCAAGCGGTTATAGGTTTCAATCGCCATGACCACATAACGTTCCTCGCCGCGCACGGAGATCAGCACCTCATCATTATGCTGCAAGCCTTCTTCCAGGGCGCTGACCCCGCGGGTTTTTATGTCATTGGCAGTTAGTGCACGCATCCGTATCACCTTCTAAAGCACTCGTTACAGTACGATTAATAGTACTCTTATTAGTGCGCCATTTAAAGAGCCGATTGCGGCACTTATTCCGCTCACAGGCAGGTACGGCCGTCAAAGCCGTCAGGTTACAGCGACTCCGGTACCACCTTGAATGACAGCCCCGCGTGCGCTTCCAGCCGCGGAATCAGCGGCTCGGCCAGCGCCGACGCTGGCGTCCAGAAACCGCCGGGTTTGTCTTTCTTGCTGACATCATCGCGCAGACACAGCGCAGCCTGACCCAGCATTCTCGCGGTAGCCCCATAGCCCGGATCGCGCTCGCCATACAGCGTGGTGCGGACAGTCTGTTTGGTGCCGACGCTGTCGCCTGTATTGTCTCCTTCGGTGCTAGAGGAATGGCCGACAAACACCAGGTCAAAGAAGCCGGTGCGCTGCATCTCCGGGCTCGGGCCTTCGCCGGGTTTGGGCAGGAAGCGACTCATCAGCCAGCGCGTGGGCGGCACGGCAAAACCCAGCATCATCAACGACTGACCCAGCGCGGTGCGCTTGGCCCGGCTTTGCCCTTTCTTTTCGGCCCCGGTCATGACTGCCTCGTCATAAAGGAAGTCCTGACCCCATGGATGGCCCAGCAACGCATTTGAGCGGTGTACGATTCGGGTATTGATGGCTTCCATGACAAACGGTGCAATCCAGCTGTTCACATCCTCATCCATGGCGGCGCCGATTTTGGGCTGCCGCACCGTGGGTTTGCTGTCCGCCGGACACAAGGCGTAAGGATCGCTCAGTTCACGGCGCAGCGCGGAATCTTTTGCAGCTTCCTTGGCGACGTTCATCATGCTGGCCACCGTGCCGCCAGAGAAACCACCCTTGAATTTGCGCACCCGCATTTTTACCTGCTGGCAGTGGGTACCCAACTGTTTTTGAGCCTGCTGTTGCAGAAACCAGACACCCAGATCCGAAGGGATGGAGTCAAAGCCGCAGCAATGTACAATGCGCGCGCCGCTATCCCGGGCCTTGTTTTCGTACCGATCAATCATGCGCCGGATCCACTGCGTCTCCCCGGTCAGGTCACAATAATCCGTGCCGGTCTCCACACACGCCTTGATCAGTGGCTCACCATACAGGGCATAAGGGCCCACAGTAGAAATGATGACGCCGGCCTCGTCGCACAGGGCACGCAGCTGCGTGTCGTTGGCGGCATCGGCGAGCCGGTATTCCGGCATATGCGGACCACCCAGCTCCTGTTGCATGCGTTTGAGTTTTTCCTCGGAGCGCGCTGCCATCAGCCAGTTCAATTCACCATCATGATTCAGCTCGTGCAAATAGCGGCAGAGAATCTGCCCGACAAAGCTGGTGGCGCCAAATACAATCAGTGGTTTGGTCATTTTGAACTCCGTGTCCGTGGGTGAAACCTTCGATCAAAGAATGCATCATGTACGCTCTTTTTATCGCACACAAATATACAACGGCATCAGACTGACGGCAAAATAGGATCACATGATCAAACCACACGCCAAATGCCCCTGCGGCAGTAACAAACGTCTGCCCGCCTGCTGCGGTGCCTTCCATGCGGGCACCGCCACACCGCGCACGGCTAAACAACTCATGCGTTCACGTTACAGTGCGTATGCCCTGGGCGGGCTGGGCGACTACCTGCTGCAAACCTGGCACCCGACCACCCGCCCGGCGGTCAGCGCGGCGGACATGGGTGCTGCTGATACCGGCTGGGTACAACTGGACATCGTCGACAGTCATCAGCAGGGCAACAGCGCAATGGTGGAATTCAAGGCTTACTGGCGTGACGTCGACGGCCAGACCCAACTGCACCATGAAAAGTCGCGGTTTGTGCGGCAGGACGGACGGTGGTTTTATGTTGATGCGGAGCTAATAGATGCCTGATCATAACGCTATGCCAGCCTCTCTTAACGACAACCTTTACCGCAACGTCGCATTTGCCTCGATTCTTTGGTTTTGCCTCACGTTCATTGTAGTGCATATTGTGCGCGACGATTTATCGCTGTGGCGCCAGACCCTGAGCATCTATGCCGTCGGTCCGGCCGGCTGGTTATTGACCACTGGTTTTTATTCTGTCGCCATAACCCAGCTGCTGATAGCGTATCGGTTGTTTCAGTGGCGACAAACTGCTGGCGATTTGCTGGTAGTGACTTTGCTCGTATTGGCAGCCGTGGGTACGGTGCTGGTCGCCATTTTCCCTTACACCATCAAGACGCCCCATAACATTGGGGCTGCCATGCACCTGATATTGTTTCCCCTGTTCCTGTGGCTGCATGTCTGGCTGCACCGCCATGATGTGCTGTGGACGTTCAGCGTGGTGATGGCGGCGCTTAGCACTGCGGCACTGCTGCTATTAATCTGGAATGGCGAGACGGACTACAACCTGGGCACGTCTGCCATGGCGCAGAAGGCTGAGATTTTTGTGATCGCGCTGTGGTTGCTGGTTTATACCTGGCGAAGCCCGACGCTCAGGCCAGTTGCACGATCTGGTTGAGCAACGCCTGCCCGCCTGCTTTACATCGCCCACTGACACAGCTACATTCTTGATTGTGCGTACATCAAAGCTCCATAAAATGACAATCATCAGGAGATACGCCATGCCCTGCGCCAGATTCGTCCTGCCCGTACCTGCCTTTTTTGCCTTGACGCTGACCATCAGCAGCACCGTGAGTTTCGCCCAAACCGACACCCGCCCCGAACTTGGCGGCGTGTGGACCAACGCTGCGCTGACCCGGTTATCGCGGCCCGAAAATGTCGAGCCACTTGTTGTCACCGCCGCCCAGGCGCAGCTGATTGCCAGTGGCACCAGCATTGCCGGCCTGCCCGCCGGTGAATTTGAAGCGCCAGACAGTGCCGATACTGTCGCTCCGCCCGCCGCCGGCAGTGATGACTTTGGCCTGCGCGCCTACAACGACTTCTGGATTGATCCGGGTTCATCGCTGGCACGGGTCAAGGGGGAGTTCCGCAGTTCTTATATTATCGATCCGGAGAACGGCCAGATCCCGCATCTGGAAAGCCCGCGTGCCGAGTTTCAGCGCCGCAACTTTGGGGTGCGTTACGCCACCGGTGTGGGCGATATGTCCGGGCCCGAAGCCATGCCACTAGCCGAGCGTTGCCTGATCGGTTTTGGCAACACTGCCGGCCCCGGCATGATGGGCACGCTGTACAACAGCACCTACCGCTTTGTGCAGACCGATGATTACGTGGTGATTGAAGTGGAGATGGTTCACGACGCACGCATTATTCCCATCTACCCGGATGCCGCGACTGCGCGCGCCAATCAGCGACCGGCCGCTTTGCAGCAGTGGTTTGGGGACTCACGTGGCTGGTATGAAGATGGCGAGTTGATCGTGGACGATGACAATCTGTATTCACAGCCCTGGACTGCGGAGCTGAGCTTCCATGCCAGCGAGGGACCCATGTACGAATACGCCTGTCATGAGGGTAACTACGCCATGCCGGGAATCCTGGCCGGTGCCCGGCGACAGGAAGCGGAAGAAGCCGCCAGAGAGGCTGCGCGCTAGGGTTCTGACAAAAACGGAAACCCAGGGCATCACCCGATGGGCAGCCCTGAGTTTCCGTTTTTTACCGTTAAGAGGATTAACGCAGCGTTATATTGTCGCCGTAGACGTTAACCGATGAGCCCGGGCTGATATTCAGCGGATCGGCGACAGTAACCGATTGCTGCCCACCTTCTTCCATATCCACCACAATGTGGTAAAGAGTCGTGGCATTGCGGTTCTGTTCGATATTATTACCCAGCAGTGCCCCGCCAATCGCGCCGGCAACCGTGGCAATTTGTTGACCACTGCCGCCGCCAACCTGATTGCCAGCTACGCCGCCAACCACTGCGCCTATGACCGCGCCGGTGCCGTTGCTGCTACCATCCTGGGTGACCGGGGAGATAGAGCGGACGACACCACAGGAGCTACATGACTCGATTGTGGTGGTAGTCGTAGAAACCATCCCCGAATTTGGCGAGGATGAAGCTTCAGGCTGCGAGCACGCGGCAATAGTTGCGAGCATGATTGACAGACCTGCTGAACGAAGAACGAATTGAATTTTCATGATTCCCTGGTGTGACTGACTCCCCCTGAACCAACGCGGCCAGGTGGGCACAGTTGTCTGATGTTTGCATCAGTAACTGTTGAGTCCATGAGCTTACTCTCTAATTCAGTGAAACACAGCAAAAATCGTTTCTTTACCCATTATCGTAACAACTCAGTAACGTTACCAAAGGCACTTTACTCCCGCGCCATAATTCGTTTCACTGAGAAACACGAGGCAAACGACGGTCAAACCACGCCCGACCCACGGAGGCGCAACGCATGAACATCATCAAACGCATGGCAATACAGATCCTGCCAACGATCGCTATGCTGGCAGCCACTCTACTGACAACTACCAACCTGCACGCCGATGTCTGGGACACGGCCACCCACGGTTACGCTGACAATGATGGCGTGCGGATTCACTACGCCACCGTGGGTGAAGGCCCGTTGATGGTGATGATTCACGGTTTCCCGGATTTCTGGTACAGCTGGCGAGATCAGATGGAAGGCTTGCAGGATGCGTATCAAGTGGTGGCCATTGATCAGCGCGGCTACAACCTGAGCGGTCAGCCCGACGGTGATGAGAACTATGACATGCGACTGCTGACTTCCGATGTGGCGGCAGTGATCCGCGAATTTGGCCAGGACAGTGCCATTGTGGTCGGGCATGACTGGGGCGGCATGGTGGCGTGGAATTTTGCCTTTGCCTACCCGCAGATGGTGGACCGGCTGATTGTGATGAACCTGCCCCACCCCAACGGTATGATCCGCGAACTGACCATCAACGAAGCGCAGCGCGCCAACAGTGGTTACGCGCAGGCGTTTCAGAACGGCAGTCCGTCGGATCCGAATATCTTTTTTGGCGGACCGATGCTGCCACAGACGCTGGCCGGCTGGGTACAGGATCCGGTGGCGCGGCAGCGTTATGTCGAGGCTTTCTCCCAATCTGATTTTGATGCCATGCTTGCCTATTACAAGCGCAACTACCCGCCTCTGCCCGCGTTGTCAGACACACCACCGCTGGTCTCACCTGCTGTTCCGCAGCTGAACGTGCCACTCCTGGTATTGCATGGCCTGGACGACACCGCCCTGCACTCTGATGGCCTGAACAACACCTGGGACTGGAACGATGCCAGCACCACCATTGTCGCAGTACCGGACGCAGGACATTTTGTGCAACAGGATGCAGCGGACACAGTGACCGATACCATCCGCTGGTGGCTGGGTGCGCAGCGTTGAGGTTCGCACATGAATCTGCTATACAACCGGACGTGCGATACTCGGTAACCCGATACCTGATGAGGGCGTGATGTGATGAGTAAATTCCTGACTGTATTCGGCGCGGTGTGTGTCTTGTTCATTGCCTATGTGATTTATCTGGCAAACGATGCCGGTGAATTCCGGACCCTCGTCAACCAGCACCCCGGTCAATGCCGCCAGATCCCCGGGATGCCCGGCAGCGAAGATATCACCATCCATCCCGATGGGCGCTTCGCCTATATTTCCAGTGATGACCGGCGCTCGGTGATCAGCGGGAACCCCTCGCCCGGCGCCATCTACCGCTACGACCTGAACACACCCTCGGCCACACCGGTCAACCTGACTCCGGATGCCGACCTTGACTTCCGCCCCCACGGGATCTCGTTGTATGTCGGTGCCGATGGCCGTGAGACGCTGTTTGTGGTCAACCACCCCGGTGAGTCCCTGTTTGGCACACCCGAAGGCAACGCATCTGGCCCGTTGCATACCATTGAAGTATTTGATGTGACGGGCGACACGCTGCTTCACCGACAGACCCATGCGAATGAACTGTTGATCAGCCCCAATGATGTGGTGGGTGTAGACCATGATCGCTTCTACGTCAGCAACGACCATGGTTCAGGCCCGGGCGCGCTGCGGCAGTTGGAAGATTATCTGCGCCTGCCCCTGGCCAATGTGGTTTATTTCGACGGAGAGGCATTTGGCGAAGCAGCCGACCGGCTCAGTTATGCCAATGGTATTAACGTCTCCCCCGACGGCGCGCAGTTGTACGTTGCTGAAGTCAGCCGCAACCGGATTAATGTCTATCAGCGCGACCCGGCCAGCGGTTCACTGACACACCAGCAAGGTATCGATGTGGGCTTCGGGGCCGACAATATCGAGATCGATCCGGCCACTGGTGACCTCTGGATTGGCGGGCACCCGCGCCTGCTTACGTTTATTCGTCATGCTGCTGACGAAAGCGTTCTTTCGCCTTCACAGGCTGTTCGTGTGCGACCGGGCGCTCCTGAGTATCAGGTCAGTACCGAATTCATCGACGCAGGTGAGCTTATTTCGGGCGCCAGCGTCGCTGCCTGGCGCGATGGAAGACTGCTGATTGGTTCTGTGTTTGAAGACCATATTGTGGACTGTGCGCTCTGAACCGGACCTTGATATAAGAATATCCAGGGCTTCAAAAATAGGCGGCGGCGAAACTGATTACTTGGTAAACCGCGCCGACTTCGAGCGCCCCAATGCCGCGAACATCCACGTGACCGGCAGGTGCCGGACCAGAAACACCAGCAGCTTGTAATTCCATCCCTGCACTGAATTCAACCGGCCCTTGTCGATATCCTTGAATGATTGTGCCACCACCTGCTCTGCCGTCCAGGCACGGGTAAAACCTTTGTCCTTGTAGAATGTATCCGGGTCGATACCCATACGCGAGTGGAAATCAGTGATGGTAAAACCCGGACACAGGGCCAGTGCTTTCAGGCCGTCATGGCGATAGGCCAGGCCAACACTTTCGGTGAAACTTCGCACATATGCCTTGGTCGGGCCATACAGGACACTATCGGCCGTCGGCAGCCAGCTGGCCACCGACGCAACGTTGATCAGGATACCTTTGGCTTTGAGCAGATTGGGCAGCGCCGCGTGGGTCAACTTGGTAGTCGCGGTAACGTGCACATCCAGCAGCGCCTGATGTTTGGGCCATTCGATATCGCCCAGACGGCCATCTTCAGCATAACCGGCGTTATTAACCAGGGCGTCCAGCGCGGGTAGTTGAGTGATGGTATCGGTCAGCGCCTGCAAGTCATCAGGGTCTGACAGATCGCCGAGTTTCAGCGTCACCTCAGCAGCGTATGCCTGCGACAGGCGCTCGGCCAGTTGCTTGAGCTCTTTTTCCCGGCGCCCGGTCAATATTAAATTGTAACCCTGCCTGGCGAATGCATCAGCGTAGGCGGCGCCAATGCCACTGGTGGCGCCGGTGATGAGGGCGAGACGATCAGACATGGCTGCCTCCTGATTTGCGGGCTCTGAAGCGGGAATACACCCAGCCTGCCGGTGCCCCCGCCAATGCCATCAACACCAGGGCGGCAGTGTTGCGGGTTGCCGCAATCGGCGTCATCGGCAACACCGCATTGAGCGTCAACAGCAGCACCAGAACCGCCACGGCACCGGCCAGCACAAACATCGGGATACGCGGCAGCGCCAATCGCTCAGCAAACCGCCCGGTCAGCAATGCCGCTACAGCAAAACCGACGGCCAGCGCGATCGCCACCAGCAAGCCGTACAACAGCCCGAAATTGAATATGTCCTGCACCGTCGCCATCAACCAGGTGCCCACCGGAATCGTTACGTCCAGATTTGCTATGGCAGCCATATTGAACTGTGTCTGGATGATGGAGCCCAGCACCGTTGCGGTCAAAACGGCCAGTAGCCACGCTGCCACCACACTGCCGATTGTTTTGAGTTGCATGCAATCAATCCCCGTCTCGTTATTGATCTGCTAAGCCTATTGATCTGTTAAGCCTATTGATCTGTTAAGCCTATTGATCTGTTAAGATAGTACCTAAATTTCTGCTGCGCGGATATTGCCATGAAAAAACTGCTTGCCAGCCTGTTTATGCTTGCACTGGCGCCAACGATCGCCGCCCAGGACTTACAGGTCGACACCGTGGCCGACGGTCTGGAGAATCCGTGGTCGCTGGCCTTTCTGCCCGACGGTCGCATGCTGGTGACCGAGCGCGCCGGCCGGCTGCGCATTATCGAAAACGGCACACTGCTGCCAGAGGCCGTCAGTGGCGTTCCGTCAGTCTATGCCAACAGCCAGGGTGGTCTGTTCGAGGTGCTACCGGCACCGGACTTTGCTGACAGTGGCATGCTTTACCTGTCACTGGCCTCGGGTACCGCTGACGCCAATTCCCTGCTGGTGGTACGCGGTCGGCTGCAAGACACCACACTGACCGATGTCGAAGAAATCTTCCGTGCACAGCCCCTGCGCGCAACGCCCGTGCACTATGGCGCGCGCATGTTGTGGTTGCCCGATGGCACCCTGCTGGTCGGTTATGGCGACGGTTTTGACTACCGCGAAGACGCCCAGCGTTTGAGCAGTCACACCGGCAGCGTGTTTCGTCTTAACGCCGATGGCTCCGCTCCCGTTAACAACCCGTTTCAGGGCCAAAGCGGTGCCAGCCCGGAAATTTTCACCTACGGCCATCGCAACGTGCAGGGTATCGCTTATGACCCGACCCTTGATCGCATCTGGCAACACGAACACGGCCCACGCGGCGGCGACGAACTCAATATCCTGACGCCGGGCACCAATTACGGCTGGCCTATCGTGGCCCACGCCGTCAATTACAGCGGCGCGCGGGTCACGCCGTTCTCTGAACTGCCCGGGATCCGTAACCCGGTGCATATCTGGCAGTCCGCCATCGCGCCGGGCGGACTGGCGGTGTACCGCGGCGAATTGTTCAGCGACTGGAACGGCAATGTGCTGGTGGCTGGTTTGGGCAGCCGCGCCATTCACCGTCTGGTGATCGAAGATGAACAGGTGGTCAGCGAACAGCGCCTGCTGCAGTCTCTGGACCAACGCATGCGTGATGTACGCGTTGGCCCGGACGGCGCCATTTATGTGCTGACCGATCACAGTAGCGGCTCAGTGCTGCGCATCACGCCATAAATGCCTAAATCAAGGAGCCCGGACCAGTCCGGGGTGGCCAGCTTTAAGGGCAACAAACAAACCCTGCCCAGCAAGCCCTGCAAAACCTGCGGCCGACCCATGAGCTGGCGCAAAGCGTGGGCCAGGAACTGGGATCAGGTTTTATATTGCTCTGACAAATGCCGAGCAGCCAGACTCAAAACTTAACAGCCAATGGATGTTATGCTGCGTGTTTGCCAACCGACATTCAGGAAGCTTTGCTATGAAGACCTGTAAACTGCAAGCCCTCACCCTGCTCCTTTGTTACCTGTGGTTCAGCCCGGCAGCCCTGCTCGCACAGACCCCGTCAATGCAGGCCGATGGCACAGATGACAATGCACAGGCAGTGGCCGGCGCCATGGCCGCGCTGGATGATTTCATGCGCACCTTCAACAACCGTGACATGCAGGCCTGGGCAGCGACCCTGAATTACCCGCATGTGCGGTTTGCCAGCGGCACCGTGACGGTGTGGCAAAGTGCTGACGAGTTCGCCCAACAGTCCACGTTCGACAGGCTGGCAGCAATTGGCTGGGATCATTCGCACTGGCTGAGCCGTGAGGCAGTGCTGGTGTCTTCCGGCAAAGTGCATATCAATACGGTATTTCAACGTTTTAACAGCAACAATGAATCCATCGGAACCTATGAGTCGCTTTATATTGTGACGCAGGATGACAGCGGCAAGTGGGGCACGCAGGCACGTTCCAGCCTGGCGCCGTGATCAGGCATCCCTCATGGTTTTGTAGTACGGCGCACACGCCAACGGACGATTGACTTCATGCAGTTCACCATCAAAGACATCCAGGACATGGCCTCAGACGTCACCTTTGATCGCGGCCTGCGCTATTACCGCAGCGGTCAGGCCCGCATCACCGAGTATGCGCCCGGCCAGAGCAGTTTCTACGCCGAGGTGCAGGGTTCGGGCACGCGCCCCTATCGCGTGATTGTCAGTATGGGTCATTTTCTCAGTGGCGACTGCAGCTGTCCCGTGGGGTTTGACTGTAAACATGCGGTAGCGGCGGCCCTGCAATGGCTGGCAGATAATGACATGGCAGCTCAGCGCGATCGGGGGCGGCAACCTGATGCCCTACAACGCTGGTTAAGCGAACTGCCCGACAGTGGCACCGCAAGAACCGACACGCTGACCTATGGCCGACACCATGTATTGTACGAGTTGAGGGTGTCCGGGCAGCAGGTTCGGCTGCACCTGAAGAAGGCCTATCTGAAAAAGAACGGGAAGTGGAGCCAGCTCACTTATTTTACGCCAGACTACTATTCGCTGAGATGGAATCGCCCCGCACATGTGACCGAGGAAGATGTTGCCATCCTGCAATTACTGCCTCGTTATCACGAACTGTCGGGCTGCGAGCTTGATGGAGAAGCCGCGCGACTGGCGCTGGAACACATGCTGCACACCGGGCGCTTGATTTGCGCCGGCCAGGTGGTCACGCGCGGACCCGCGCATACCTTGCAGTGGCAGTGGGACACTGATGCACGCGGGCACTATCAGTTACGTGCCGGCCTTGCCGAATTGGCATATGTGGACAGCGATGCCAGTTGGTTGCCCATTACCACCACACCACCGTTTTATCTAAACCTGGCGCAATCGCAACTCGGTGATCTGATCACACCTGTAGCCCCTCATCAGCTCACGCACCTGATGGACATGCCGCCAGTCCCGTCCGACGAGATGCCTACGATCGCCGCTAAACTGCGACGTGTATTGAATGCGGACCAGTTGCCGGTGCCGGTTGAACTGCCGCAAGCGGTTGAAGCCAATGAGCCGTTGCCATGCCTGACACTGGAGCCGGTCAGTCTGTTCGGCAACCCTTCGTTGCCGGCGGCCCTGGTACATTTTGAATACGCCGGCCAACAACAGGCGCCACGTTACGACCCGGCGTCACGCCTGCACGATGAACCACAACAAATAGGTGATCAACTGGTCCAGATCAACCGTGATATGGCACAGGAAGATCAATACCTGGCGCAATTGCGCGAGGTCGGCCTGAAGCTGCACAGCCAGGTGAATGACCACGCCTTTGCCTGGCTACCGGAACCCAGGCAAGTCCCCGGCTTGATTGCCTTCTGGGAGGATTTTCTGGCACGGCAGATCCCGGCACTGGAACAACGTGGCTGGCGGGTGCAATTCGATGACAGTGTGCACCCGAACATCAGCAACGTTGAGTTTGAATTTGACATCAGCGATGAATCCAGTCACTGGTTTGAGCTGGGCCTGAGCCTGCCGCTGAGTGACGGACGCGAACTCAACACCACGGATGTGGTGGCGCAGTGGCTGAAGCAGGGTAGTCCCGATGAGCTGATCATCCCTGATGAAGGCGAGTGGCTACGCATCGATACCCGCGCATTAAACACCGTGCAGGATCTGATTACCGAACTGTATAACCGCAAACAATTAAACAAACCCGCCCGGCTGGCAGCTTTTCAGATAGCGCAACTGCAGGATATACCGGATCTGAATTACCGCGCTGCGCCGATGACGCAACAACTACTTCAGCAACTCAGGGACTTTAACGGCATAGAGGCCGTACCTTTGTCTCCGCAAATGCAGGCGACGCTGCGTCCCTATCAACAGGACGGACTTAACTGGCTGGCGTTTCTGCATCGTTATCATCTGGGCGGTATCCTGGCAGATGACATGGGCTTGGGCAAAACCCTGCAGGCGCTGGCCCTGCTGCAGCACATCAAGGACCAGGGCCAGCTGGATACCCCGGCGCTGATCCTGGCGCCGACCAGTCTGACGGGCAACTGGATGCATGAGGCCGCACGGTTTGCCCCGCACCTGAAGGTGACGCTGATTCATGGCCCGGACCGTGCCAGTGCCTTTGCACATATCGCAAGAAGCGATGTGGTCATTACTACCTACCCTTTGCTGCCACGTGACATTGAGCACTATAAGGACATTCATTTCAGCGTACTGATCCTGGATGAGGCGCAGGCTATAAAGAACCCGACCACTAAAATCTCCGTCCAGGCGCGCCGCGTGAACGCGCGCACGCGTCTTTGTCTGACCGGCACACCGCTGGAGAATCACCTGGGTGAGCTGTGGTCGCTGATGGACTTTGCACTGCCCGGCTTGCTGGCCGGACGCAAGACGTTTCAGCAGCAGTTTCGTACACCGATTGAAAAGCATGCTGATGCTGAGCAGCAAAAGTTGCTGGCACGCCGGGTCGCCCCCTTTATGTTGCGCCGCAGAAAATCAGAGGTGGTGAAGGAGTTGCCACCCAAAACAGAGATTGTGCAGTACGTCGAACTGGCAGGTAAGCAACGGGCACTGTACGAGAGCATCCGGGTCAGCATGGAAAAGCGCATCCGCGACCTGGTGGCCCAGCAGGGCATGCAGCGCAGTCATATCCAGTTTCTGGATGCGTTATTGAAATTGCGCCAGGCCTGTATCGATCCGCGCCTGGTCAAGTTGGAAAAAGCCGCTGCCATTCGTGAACACGCCAAAATGGACTGGCTGACCGACAATCTGCCGCAGCTGCTGGAAGAAGGTCGCCGTGTGCTGATCTTCTCGCAATTTACGGAATTACTGGCGCTGATTGAACAGGAGTTGACGGCATTGGATATCTCCTATTGCAAACTGACCGGGCAGACCCGGAAGCGTCAGGAGCAGATAGATCGTTTCCAGCGCGGCGAAGCCAGTGTATTCCTGATCAGCCTGAAAGCCGGTGGCAGCGGTCTGAATCTGACCACCGCCGATGTTGTCATCCACATGGATCCGTGGTGGAACCCTGCGGTGGAAAATCAGGCAACCGACCGTGCGCACCGCATCGGTCAGGACAAACCGGTTTTTGTCTACAAGCTGGTCGCCGCCGATACCGTGGAAGAGCGCATACAACAGATGCAGCAGAAAAAGCAGACGCTGGCCGACAGACTGTTTGATGACGCTGTCGCCAGCAGCGTACCCCTGGATCAAGACGCCCTGCTCTCGCTGCTGTCAGGAAAGAATGGGGACGGAGGGAATACTTAAACAAAGAATGGGGACGGAGGGAATACTTAGTCAGCTCAAAGGCTGATTAAGTATTCCCTCCGTCCCCATTCTTTCCTAGGCTTTCTCGGCATCCGTCAGTTTGCTGAACCCAAGCTGCACGTTTGCCGAATAGATTATCCTCAGGTCATCGCTCTCATGCGGCTCGGTGTTGTGGGTCATATAGCTGGGGAACACCACAAACATGCCTTTTTTCGGCTGGATGGAAAACCGGTACGGCATCCAGCAGATCTCAGGTGGATAGAAGTGCTGGAAATGTGCGCGGGCCGGGTTCTCGAACACCAGCTTGCCGGTTCCGTCGGTAGCGGCCGCGTAGAACACCAGGCTCAGATGTGACATCGGATGGGTGTGCTGCGGCACGTAGTGCCCCCTGCCATAGACCGATGCCCAGGCACTGTCCAGTCGCATGTCAATGCCGGCCTTGTCGACCACGCGCAGATACTGCGCAAACACCTCGCGAGCGGCACTATTTATGAAATCAAAGTCTGCTTGCTTGGCCAGATTCACGCTGTAATACGAGGTGAATCCATGCTGCCTGATATCATCTGCACTTTGTGCGCGCTTGCCACTGTGCCAGGCGTCACTGATAAGACCCGCGTCGGGATATTCCTGCATCAAGCCCATTGCCTTGGCATGGAATGTGTCAGCGATGGCGTCGATGCCCGGGTAGTCATCAAGTGTGATCACCGGATGACTGAACATTTGAATTATCTGACCCATAACCTGCCTCTCTAGGTATCGCCAATGGAGCAGGCACACGTTACCCGCTCGCTCAAGCAATCTTAGCTTGTGCGCATGGCCCCGGCAAACGCGAGAATGGGGAAGGCAGAATGGGGACGGAGGGAATACTTTTGAGGGAATAAAAAGTATTCCCTCCGTCCCCATTATGCCGCTCTGGATAAATTGCAAAGCTAAACGATAATTACTATCATTATGGTTTTGCAATGAGGCCGCCCGGCATGACTGTCTTCTACTGGCAACATATCCACGCACTCTGGGCGGGTGCCGCGACGCTGGCCATGTTGGTGGGCATCGGTCTGATCTATCGATCCTGGCGCTGGCACAAACGCGGTGGCCTGATCCCAGGTTGGGGAATACTGGCGTTGTCGCTGGCAGGCTGGAGCATTGCCGGTGGCACCTGGATCGGTCTGCCTGTCGGGATCAGTGTCTTGATGGTGCTGATCATCACCTGGATAGCCGTTCAGGGACAATGGCCGATGCAGACCAGAACCACAGCACAACGCACCGGGCAAGGTGGCGCTGCCGCCGTGCAATCCTCCCCCGCCGGCTACTCTGCCGTCCCGGCCCGGACCTGGCTGCGCGGCGGCGCACGCTTTCTGGTCGCAGGCCCATTGGCCGCTCTGTTTGCACTGACCACCAGCCTCTTGCTGGCGCAGCTTCTCATGTCCATCGACGCAGACCGCGTGTTCACCGAACGGCTGGCAGTGACACTGATCTGGACGGCGGGCATGGCCTGGGCCTGCACCGCCACAAGGCTGACAGGTCCAACCATCATCATGACATCGAGTACAGTACTTGCGTTAACGCTGTTGTTATTGTTGCACTGACAGCAATTTACCCTGACAGGGAGTCCCGCATGACCCGATTAAAAAAACCCGATGCCAATTTTTTCCGGCAGATGCTGTCTGGCCACTCGGTACTGGGACTGACGGCTGCTTTTCTGATGTATGTAATTTGTGTCAGCGGCACGCTGGCCGTGTTCTACAAAGAATTCTGGCGCTGGGAACAACCCACCGCCACCATCGAGACCATGGAAGTCAGCGGGCAGCGCATCGAACAGGCCGTGCAACATGCCATTGCTGACCTGGGCCATGCGCCGGACTTTATTGGCCTGGACATGCCTACCTCCGACTGGCCACGTATGTCCATCAGTTATGGTGAACAACGCCGCTACGTGGCTGCGGACGGATCGCTGGAGGCGGATGTTGATCGCCCGTGGACGTCATTTCTGGCCCGATTGCATTTTGCTCTGAACCTGCCGCTGGAGCTGGGCGTTGTCATCGTCGGGATATTCGGCGTGTTGCTGACAGCTCTCATTGTTTCCGGCTTTCTCGCCCACCCGGGCATCCTGCGCGATGCATTTTCGCTGCGCCTGTCACGCTCGCGGCAATTGCAACAGACTGATCTGCACAACCGGCTCAGCGTCTGGGCAGCGCCATTTCATCTGATCATTGCGGTCACCGGTGCCATCCTCGGCCTGGCGGGCGCCATCAGTCTGGCGGCTTCCCTGCTACAAGCACCAGAAACGGGTGACCCGGCACCTGCAGCAGAACAAACTGCCGTATCGACAGCACTGCCCGATTTCGACGCCATCTGGCAGTCATTCTCCGAACGATCACCGCTTGACCAGGTGTTTTACCTGTCTGTTTATGAACCCGCTACCGACGGACAAGAGGTAGAACTCAGTGCGATCCAGCCCGACCGCCTGTACTGGTCACAAAGCCACCGCTACGACGCTGATGGCAATTACCTGCGTGCGGTCGGCGGCGCAGCAGCCAGTGTCGGGGGACAAATGCAGGCATCGCTGTATCGGCTGCATTTCGGACATTTTGGCGGCATGCCGGTCAAGATAATCTTCCTTTTGCTGGGCACAGCGCTGTGCATCGTCACCGCCACCGGCGTCAACATCTGGCTGGCGAAACGACGGCAACGCAAATTACCGGCCGACACCATTGACCGGCTGTGGCAGTTCAGCGTGTGGGGCACACTGCTGCTGATATCCTTGTCCGCCGTGATGCACCTGGCACTGGGCATAGCGCCGATCCCGGTGTTCTGGGGAGGTTTGTTGATACTGGCCGCCATCGCCTGGCGCCGGGGCACACCGCTGGCGTGGGCGTATCATCTGCGGCAGTGGGCATGGCTTGTGACCGCCGCCGTGCCTGTGGTTCACACCCTGCGTTTTGGGTCGGCTGCGTGGCAGGGCGGCAGCCTGAGTGTGAATCTGGTCTGGCTGGCACTGGCCGCCGGCCTGTTCATATTCCAGCAAACAACAACAGTCCGCTCGGCAGCGCCACCAACACAATCGGCACCAGCCAGCGAGGCCGGTAGCTGAGCACCAGCACCACACTTGTTGTTGCCAGCGTCGCCGCGGCCAGCAGATACACCAGTGCCATGGCCCAGCCCTGCAAAACAATGGCGACCACGCTGGCCAGAGCCACCAACACCCAGCCCGAGACACGCCAGACGCCCGCCATGGGTACTGGCGTACTGCGCTGTCGGTAGCGGGCAGAGGCAACCGCCAGACTGCCCACGCCGGCGAGGACAAGCAGACATAAAACCAGTGACAGCAGCGGCGGCTGAGTCATCGCGACACTCCCAGCGTCGATGCAGCCGCATCGTGTGGCAAGTGCCGGTTAACATAACCCAAACGTGATGCCAGATATCCGGCGATCACCAATAATGTGAGACCCAGCGCCAGTACGGTCAGATCAAACCCGGCCAACACCCAGTCCTGCGCGGGCACTGATTGTCCAAGATGGCGATCCGTGGTCAGCCAGTTGAGCACCGGCAGCGCGGCAAACGCGAGTCCGCCCAGCGCGAACTGCTCAACCCAGGCCTGTCGGGTAGGTCGCACTGCCGCATGCAAAAGCATGGCCGCCCAGGTCAGAAACAGGGCATGCGCTTCCCAGTCGGCGCGTGACACAAAGTCGACCGGCAACAAACGATTGGCCCAGAAGTAAGCGGCGATGCCCACAAACAACCCGGCTATTGTGCCCACATTCAATTTCTCCACCAGCAGCAAACCCGCCGATGGCGGCACCCTGGTCCGCACGGCCTGCTCACGGCGTTTGACGGTCCACATCACCATGCCAGTGGCCACCATGCCCGTGCCCAGCACGCCGGAGAAGAAATATAACCAGCGCAGCACGGGAGCAGCAAACAACCCTTCATGCAAGCCCAGTGATACATCACGTATGCGCTTGGTGGTGGATGTGGCAGATGGCAAGGCATGAATCAGACTGCCGTTGCTGCCATCAAATACCAATAGGCCCTCACTGTTGGCGACCGTTTGCTCAGCATTTTCGTGAACGAAAATACGCGCATTGGCATCTCCCGGATGCCGAATATCCAGGCTTCGCACCCGGTTCTCGCCCCAATGCTGCTCCGCTTCCGCCACGACCAGCGCCAGCGACACCAATGGCGCCGCCTCGCCAGCGGCCGCCGTCAACCCGGGCGGATCAAATACCTCGGCAAAGAATTCACCTCGGGCGCCGTTGTCAGTGCCGTAGTAGGCAGAGTATACCAGGGGCATGAATGAGAACCCCATGAACAACAGGCCGGAGTAGGTGATCATCAAATGAAACGGCAGTGCTGCCACGCTCAGCAAGTTGTGCGCATCAAGCCATGAGCGCTGCCCTTTTCCGGGACGAAAAGTAAAAAAGTCACGAAATATACGCTTGTGAATAATCACGCCGGCAATGATGGCAACAAACATGAACATCGTGGCCAAGGTGATGATCCAGTCGGAATAGTTACGACTGAGATAATGCAGCCGCCAATGCATCTGGTACAGCAACTGACCGCCGCCGGTATCACGCGCTTGCAAAACGGCACCATCACGCAAATCGATCAGCGCGTTGCCTGACGTTTGCTGCGCGCCTTGTTCAGGATCAGCGCCGCGCCAGAACAGACTGGCATAGGGTTGGTTGCGGTCGACAGGAAGAGACAAGAACCATTGTTCAGCGCCAGGTGCCACAAGACGGGCATGATTTAACAACACCGGCACGCTGTCCGATGCATCGACCCCGATTTGCGCGGGCGGAAGTTCCGGTTGCATCCAGCGATCGATTTCCGTGTCAAAATAGCCTGCCGTTCCGGTCACAAAAACAAAAAACAGCAACCAGATAAAGGTCAGCCCCACCCAGGTGTGCAACCACGTCATGGTCTGACGAAAGCCCGCCTTGGCTGGCGTTGCGGCGCGGCTGTCGGATCGACGGCGGCTCATGACTGAGCGACCAGCGCTTGACCCGCCAGCGTCAGCGTTATGGCGCCGGTGACAAAAACCAGCCAGGCAAGGCCCGGACGGCGCGTATGCGCCACCCAGACGATTGCGGCGGCGTAGACCACAAACCCAAGCAGATGCCCGGTCATCGCCGCCTCACTGCGCGACCCTGTCAGCACACCTCCGAGAAAGACGCCGGCCGCAGAGGCAAATGCATACCCCCCGAGCAGACCGGCAGCTATCAGTGAGATCAGTCGCCACCCGTGCATATCCATTCGCTCACTCCCCGACGCTGACAAGGCCTGTTCAGAAGTCATAACGCAGCGATGCGGTCACATTCCGCGGCTGACCGTACTCCAGCTGACTGTAGAAACCGATCTGGCTGTAGTAGGTTTCGTCCAGCAGGTTATCGACGTTCAACTGCGCCGACAGATTGGCACTGATGTCATAACGCGCCATCAGACTGACCAGACTGAATGCTTCCTGCTCCAACCGCTCGCTGGAACCGGTTACGGGATTGGTAGCATTCATGTACTCACGACCCTGCCAGTTGACACCGCCGGCTACAGTCAGGCTGTTCAGCGCACCGGCGAAGCGGTAAGTGCTGTACAGTTTCAGCAGCTCGCGCGGATTGTCGGTATTGACGTCATTGCCGGCCGCGTCTTCCACCTCAAAACGCGTGTAACTGAAGCTGACATCCCAGCCTGACGCCAGTTGTCCCACAATTTCCATTTCGTAGCCGGTACTGTTGGCGCCTTCGGCGGCAAAGTAGGCCTGGCCGTTGTCGGAACCCGGTACGATGAAGTCGCCATCGGGCTGCCCCAGATCGTCCTGCAGAATATCAAACACCGATACCGTGGTTTGCAAAGCACCATCAAAGAACAGGCTTTTCAGACCCAGTTCCTGACTTTCGCCAGTGATCGGATCCAGGAAGTCACCATTGCGATCCTGCAGATTCTGCGGCTGGAAGATTTCTGTATAGCTGCCATAAACCGTGTGCTGATTGTTGAATTCGTACAGCGCACCGACATACGGAATAAATACATTGGTGTCTCCGAATGATCGCGCCGTACCGTAAGCAACGCCTGCCTGTTCCCAGTCCGCCAGGCGGCCACCGGCGATCACTTTAAATTGATCAGTCAATGACAGACGCGTAGCACCATAAACACCAAACTGATCAGTCGTGGACTCAATATCGGTATTGCGGACACCCCAGGTCGCTTGCGGATAACTGCCATCCCACTGATTAAAATTGCCGACCGGCGCGATATTGCTGCGTGCCCGGGAGAAGGCAATATTGTCCTCTGTGTGATCAACCACACCAAAGGTCACTTCATGCACTCGGCCCAGCAACTGATAATCGCCATTGACGTTCAGGCTGATACTGGTCTGCTCGCGATCGGTGTCGGCGTTGCGGGGTGATGGCCTCATACCCAGTCCGGTTTCGCGGTCCGGCGCGCCTGACATGTAAATCAGCATCTGTTTTGATGCATTGACGTTATTGTTCAGGCTCAGTTTGGCATTCCAGCCATTGCGGAATTCATGCACCAGATCCACATAATAGTTCTCGACTTCGGACGACCAGGTGGTCCAGTGGGCACCAATGGTTTTGCTGCGCGACCAGTCAGTGCGCGAACCATCGGCATGCCAGGTGGGCAGACCGCCCCAGGTAGAGGCCGTGGGTTCATTGTCCTGGTAGGTGGCACCAACGCGCAGTAATGTCTGGTCGGTCACATCCATGTCGATCACGCCGTAAAGCACGGTTTTGGTGTCTCCGCCAAGAGCGCGGAACGAATCACCGTCCTGATAGTGTGTCACCAGACGCCCGCGTACAGTACCGCTGGCATTCAAAGGGGTGCTGACATCAGCAGTCAGCCCGTAGGTATTCCAGCGCCCGGCCGAGGCGCTCAGCGAACTGGTAAATTCCCGGCTGTCCGCGTGTTTGCGCACCAGGTTGATCGACGCAGACGGATTACCGGCGCCGGTGAGCAACCCTGTCGCGCCACGTACCACTTCTACGCGCTCGTACAGGCTGGTGTCGGACTGGGTTTCGCCAGCGTTATTGCCGGGCTGCCAGTAGATCGGCACACCATCAATCTGGTAGTTGTTCACGGAAAAGCCGCGTGAGGAATATGTCGAGCGGGTGCTGTCCTGCGCCCGGGCCGAGACGCCCGCAGCGTTGTCGACAACATCGGTCAGCGAGCGCAGATTCTGGTCGGCGATGCGCTCGGCGGTCATCACACTGACGGACTGCGGCGTCTCGTACAGAGTCAGGCCCAGACCGGTGGCGGAATCGAGGCGTTCGTTGGTGGTGTAGCGGCTGGTGACAATGATTTCATCAACCGAGTCGCCGGTTTCGGCACTGTCCTGTGAGGACTGGGCATACCCGACGCTGCACAGCGTCAAGGTGAGTAATGAGGCTAATGAGGTAATAACTGTGGCGCGACCCGCACGAGGCTCCACTGTGGTGTGAAATTCAAACATGATCTATCTTCCCTTGCCAGCTTAACAAAACGCGAATGCTATCGAGAATCGTTATCGTTTGCAAGAAAAGCGATAAATATATTTCAAATACCTGATCTAACCGCCTTCAGTACCTCGCGGACCGGGTCACGATTGAATTGCTGTCGAATACAGCGCGATGTCTGCGCTACTCATGTCCAGTTGTCGTGCGATATGCTGCCACCCGCGCAATGCAGCCGTCACCTCCAGAATAATGGCTTCGGCCTGTTCGTGCGTCAGCGCAAAAAACGGCGCTGCTCTGCGGGCAATATCAAGATCGGCATCCGGCCCTTCATCCGATATCCACGTACTTAATTCACGGGGCTTTTCTTCCAGGGGCACAGGATTCAGGTCATAGGCTGGTGACAATCGCCATTTGCCATTTCTATCATACAGGAATCCGTGGTTACGCAAATGATCGTCAAGATTGCCAATCAGCACGCTGAAAACAATTCGCCGCCAAAGTTCATGTAGATCGACCGTTGGTTCACTGGAGTACATCCGAATACATTCGGCGATATCGGTATAGGTTGCCTCGTCGCCATCGTTAAGACCCAGCAAACTCATGGCCGACAAAAACGGAATACGCTGCCCTTGCCTGCGATCGAAGCGTGTTATCAATGCAACCGGCCGACCTGCCACGTCCTGCAATTTTGCTGTCGCGACGTGCATGCCGGCCTTGGCGGCCAGTGTCATTGCCAACACTTCGCCATGCGTGATGCTGCGATCATCGTCGGGTTTGGGAAATTTGGCGATGGCCAGGGTGCCGTCATTGTCCATGACCGCTGATTTCGGGCGTGCGCCACCCAGTGGTGAACCTTCATTCAACAGCAGCTTTAAATCTTCAGCTGTTTCAGTATTGGTTTGAACGGCATCCGCGGCGTTGATCAGTGCCGGTAATTGAATCAATGGAGGGACCCGATAATGACCTATGTCATGATCAAAACTGATTTCACCCTCACGCTTGTAGCGCAGGGCACCAATTCGCGTTTGATCGGTGATCGCTAACAGGTAGTCGATCTCTGTTAGAACCCGATTTTCCCCCGCTTTGCGAAAGGCCCGTTTGATCAACTGCTGCCCCCATCGGTCAGGGGCGCTATCCCGCATGGCACCAGGCAGTGCCGACTTGTCGGACGTGGTGTAGATCTGCCCCTCGCGCAAGGGCAGGTTTGCCGGATCCAGAGCGAAAGCGTGGGGATTTTTCAGCCATTCTTCTGCGTATTCGAAAACCGAGCTCTGCCCACGACGTTTGGCGACATAACGACATCTGCCCACAAAATGTGTCCCATCGGCATGATCCATGTAGATCTCGATGGTGTCCGTCATGGGCGTTCCGGCCTCGGACGACGCGGCTGCACTTTTTGGGGCAGCCGGTCTTCGTCTATGTCCAGCCCCAGGGTGTCAGTGCTACGATCGGCGACATTCCCCAGTCCGTCAACCAGGCCCAGCATCGCGAGCACGGTCACGTAAATACCCATGGAAACCGATGGATCGCCCTTCTCGACCTTGTAGAGTGTGCCACGGCTGATGAATGCACGCTCGGCCATGGACACCGTTGAAATGCGACGTTTTTTGCGCGCAATCGCGATGTCTTCACCCAATTTGATCAGGGCATGGCGGGCTGCGCGCGGCAGAGTACTGGTGGCATGGGTTTTCATAAGATGTCTTATATTAATAACAATAAGTCGCTAATTGTTCATAATATAAGACATATTATTGTCTTGAGCAATACTTAATCGGCTGATACTCCAGTCATTACAGGATGACCGATGTCAGCACCCCCGAGTCAGTATCAAAGCCCGGCCAACGCCGCATTCAGCGTGGCAGACGGCCGCAGAGCGGCGGACACCAACTCGCCATTGGGCTGGTAGTAACCACCGATTTCAACCGGAGAACCCTGCACGCCATTGAGTTCGGCCAGGATCTCGGCTTCCTTGCTGTTCAAAAGCGCCGCCAGCTTGCCGAAACGCTCGGCCAGGGCAGCATCTTTGCTCTGCGCGGCCAGCGCTTCGGCCCAGTACATGCCCAGGTAGAAGTGGCTGCCACGGTTGTCAATCTGCCCAATCTTGCGGGCTGGCGACTTGTCATTATCCAGGAACTTCGCCGTGGCCTGATCCAGTGCATCTGCCAGGATCTGGGCGCGTTCGTTGTTGTTGCGCTGAGCCAGGTGCTCCAGAGATGCGGCCAGCGCCAGGAATTCACCCAGCGAATCCCAGCGCAGGTAGTTTTCTTCCACAAACTGTTGCACGTGTTTAGGCGCGGAACCACCGGCACCGGTTTCAAACAGTCCGCCGCCATTCATCAGCGGTACAATGGACAGCATCTTGGCCGAGGTACCCAGCTCCAGAATCGGGAACAGGTCGGTCAGATAATCACGCAGCACATTGCCAGTCACCGAAATCGTATCTTCGCCGTTTTTCATGCGCTTCAGCGTGTGCCGGGTTGCGGCATCGGGTGACATGATCTGGATGTCCAGACCGCTGGTGTCGTGCTCTTTCAGATACGCATTCACCTTCTTGATCAGCTCATTGTCATGTGCGCGGTTGCTGTCCAGCCAGAACACGGCAGGCATGCCACTGAGGCGCGAACGCGACACCGCCAGTTTGACCCAGTCGCGTATGGGAGCGTCTTTGACCTGACACATGCGCCAGATGTCACCTTTCTCAACTTCGTGGGAAAACACGGTGTCACCGGTCTTGTTCAGTACCACAACGTTGCCGTCAGCAGGTATTTCGAAGGTTTTATCATGCGAGCCGTATTCTTCCGCTTTCTGTGCCATCAGGCCCACATTGGGGCAGGTGCCCATGGTAGCCGGGTCGAAGGCACCGTGTTCACGGCAGAAGCTGATGGTTTCCTGATAGACGCCAGCGTAGGAGCGGTCGGGCACCATGGCCAGGGTATCCTGACGCTCGCCCTTGCGATCCCACATCTTACCGGAATCACGGATCATGGCGGGCATCGACGCATCGATAATGACATCGCTGGGCACGTGCAGGTTGGTAATGCCTTTGTCGGAATTGACCATGGCCAGTTCCGGCTGGCTGTTGTACACCGCCTGGATGTCGGCCTCGATGGCGGCGCGCTGATCATCGGGCAGCGTGGCGATTTTGGCCACGACATCACCGAAACCATTGGTCACATCCACGCCGAGCTGTTTAAAAGTGTCAGCATGTTTGTCGAACACGGATTTATAAAATACCCTGACCGCGTGGCCAAACATGATGGGGTCAGAGACTTTCATCATGGTGGCTTTCAGGTGCAATGACAGCAGTACACCCTGCTCTTTGGCAGCGGCAGTTTCCTCAGCGAGGAAGGTCTGCAATCTGGCTGCACTCATGCGGGCGGCATCCACGACTTCACCTTCCAGCACCTTGACCGACTCGCGCAATACCTGCTCACCGGCTACTGTCCTGAAAACAATCTTGAGGTCATCGGCCTGCGCGAAGGTTTTGGACTGCTCGCTGCCGTAAAAATCGCCGTCGCTCATGTGCGCAACGCGCGTTTTGGAATCAGTCGACCATTTACCCATGCGATGCGGGTGCTTTTTGGCGTAATTTTTCACCGAGGCGGGTGCACGGCGGTCTGAGTTGCCTTCGCGCAAAACCGGGTTCACCGCTGAACCTTTGACTTTGCCATAACGGGCCTGGATGTCACGCTCTTCATCGGTTTTGGGCTCAAAAGGATAGTCCGGCAGCTTGTAACCCTGCGCCTGCAGCTCCTTGATGGCGGCGACCAGTTGTGGAATCGACGCACTGATATTGGGCAATTTGATAATATTGGCTTCCGGCGTTTTTGCCAGCTCGCCCAGCTCCGCAAGGGCATCACCGATGCGTTGATCTTCGGCCAGGAATTCCGGGAACGTCGCAATAATACGGCCTGCCAGGGAAATATCACGGGTTTCCACGGAAACGCCAGCGGCCTTGGTGAACGACCGGATAATCGGCAGCAACGAGTAGGTTGCCAGGCGCGGCGCTTCATCCGTTTCAGTGTAGATGATCTTTGCGGTATCTGAGGTGTTAGCAGTCGACATGGTTATTCCTGTGCTTAAGTTCTTGGCGGGAATCTCTCTAAACGCAGGATTATAACACTGAAATAAAGCTCAAGTGTGGCAGACTGTTACCACTTTATTGACCATCCTGGCGCTGACGCTAGCGTACCCACATCCAGACCGCCGCCAGTATCATGAACAGGTTCTCGGTCAGGGAAACAAACCCCAGGGGCACATTGCTGTTGCCGCCAACGCACGCGCATTTCAACTCGCGCTTGTCGATATACACCGCCTTGAACACAGACACCGCACCCACACCCCCGATAAACAGGGCAATGGGCGAAACCGCCCACGCAGTCAGGCCTGCCAGCATGGCAACGCCCACATACAGCTCCGCGAACGGATACACATAAGCATACCGTACCACGCGCATGGCCAGCAGGTCGTAAACAATGAACTGGTTGGAGAAAGCGGTCAGATCGCGCAGTTTCTGAATGGCCAGGGCGCACATGGTGAGGGCCACGAACCACTCCAGCACGGGTATTGCCGCCAGCGTGCCACTGACATTCCACACCAGCGCCACCGACATGGCAAAGGCGGACAGGAAGATGGCCAGCACCGGCACGTAGGTGGTGCCGTCTTTTTTCTCCGACGGCATCCCGAAGTATTCACGCAGCGCGTCGTAGCCGCCTACGCGCTTGCCGTCAATAAAGGTCTGCGGCGTGGTATCCACCTGATGCTCACGCATGAATGCATCGGTTTCTTCTCGGGATTCGAGCGGTTTGTCGTCAACCTCGAAACCTTTGCGCTTAAGCAGATCACGGGATTTCAGGCCGAACGGACACAGGTGCTGATCGCTGACCATTCGGTACAGGGTTGCCGTTTTAGCCATGGTGTTACCTCCTACCGCATCATTTGCCAACCACACCATAACATATCGTGCATTTACATCAGAGCCATCAGGCTGCACAGATAAACCGGGCGCTCTGGAATAAAACGGCAAGGCCATACGTTAGGTTCAATGCAACCCTCCAACATAGCTAAAAAGGAACAATCAGATGAAAAGCCTGAATCAAAAACTGAGTTTACTGATAATGCTGTTCGCATTTTCTGTCGGCGCCCTGCAACCGGCGATGGCCCAAGGCAACTCTGCCAATGCCCCGGGCAAGAACAAAAATCTGGGCCACGGCAACGCTTCCAATGGCGTCAAAGCCATCATCCAGGCCAATCGACAGATTTTCTACTCCGGCGACTTGCTGGAAATCGGCGTCCGGTTCCCGCGTGGTGCCGACGTGATTCAGGAAGGAGAAGTCGATGCCTACCTTATGATCTTCTACCCGGATACCACGCTGCAGGCAGTGTCTGTGAGCAATGAGGCCAGCGCAGAAACGTCAAACCTGTTCCGCATTGATGAGGTCGATGTCGAATTCCTGCCTGAAGGCGTGTATCAACTGGGCGTAGTGCTCACAGTGGCTGATGGTGACCCATTGAACATGTCTGACTGGTACAACGGCATGCTGGGCCTGCTGACCGTTCGTGGCCTGACAGTCAGCGCTGAGCCACTGGATATTGACGATGACGGTGATGGTTTTGTCGACGGCGACACATCCGGAGACGGTTTTGTTGATGACGACACGGATGACGATCAGGCTGACGATGAATCATCTGATGACGGCACTACTGATGACAGCACAACCGATGGCTCAACAACAGGGTCGTAACTGGTTTTCTGACGCCATGGGACAAAAGTCAGACCTGTCCCATGGCGCTCAGATCCAGCGCCGCACCCCGGCGCAATACTGTTCAAACTCACTGCCGAACTTGTTCAGCAGTATCCTCTCTTCCGGCCCGATCTGATAACGCCCCATATACCGGATGAACAGCGCCAACATCAGGAATGCCGTAACATCGGCCAGGTAAACGGCCCAGCCCGCCAGGGCCAGCGCCATACCCAGGTACATCGGGTTACGGGTAAGTCGGTAAATGCCTCCGGTGACCAGTTGCGAGGTTTGCTCCGGATAACGCGGATCGACAGTGGTCTGTGCCCGACGAAAAGCCAGGCCGCCCGCCACGACCGCAGCCAGGCCAGCCACCACCAACAAAACCGCCACCACCAGCCCGGGCAGCGAATTCAGCCAGGGCAAAGGGTAAAAATCCTGCAATTGCCACATCAGCGCGGCGCTTATCAGCACCAGCAGCAATGGCGGTATTTTCAGTTCCAGTGACGTCATATCGTTGCCTTTCAAGCAGCCAGCCAAACGTGATTTTTTGTGGCGCGCCCCGGCGCTCAGCTACCACTGCCCGGGCGCCAACGGTATAGTATGCGCCATTCGCCCAGAATGCACAGAACAGGACTAGCGCGCCTTATGCTCCATACCAGATTGTATCGACTTTGCACCGCCCTCGTCATCGGGCTGGCCATGATACTGAGCAGCGCAGTGGTGAGTGCCCAGCCCCCGCGTCAGCCAATCGAGGGCAATCCGGTGCGTACGCCATTTTCCACCGATGTGCAGCCCGAGTGGTTGCAGCAGGTCATGCCCGGGGCCGATGAATTCTCCGACAAACAGGGCGAACCGCCGGTCTATCAGGCCTTTCGCTCGACCAGCAACGGTGGCCGGGAACTGATTGGTTATGTTTTCCTGACGGCAGATGTGCCGCCAGAGGAACGTGGATTCAGTGCTCCCATACCCATGCTGGTGGGGGTCGATCTGAACAATCAGCTTACCGGCATGAAAATTCTGCAGTACGTCGAATCCTATGTGAACACACTGGGCGACTTTCTGGCTGACCCGGTATTCCAGGGTCAGTTCGCGGGCAAATCCATCGCCGATGATTTCCGCATCAACAGCGATATTGACGGTATTGCCGGCGCCACGGTGAGCAGTTTTGCGATCACCCGTGGTATCCGGGAAGCTGCCCGACGGGTGGCCGGTGCCTACAATGGTTTCACGCCCGGCAGTGCTGTGGAGCGTGCCCGCTCACAGCGCATCCTGGATGAAATGAGGCAATACAGCTGGGATGAACTGGTCGCACAGGACATCATCAAACAGATCAGCATGACTCTGCCCGGTGGCGAAACCCTGACCCTGACCTTCACTTACATGGGGCATCCGGCGCTGGGTGAGTATTTTATCGGCAGCACAGCCTACGCACGCTCCGAGCGTGATGCCAGTGCCAGGCTCGGTGGCAACCAGATGATTCTGATGGCGGTGGGCGGCGACGGTTATCAGCAATTCCGGCAGGATCGTTTACATCTGCAGCAGGGCGATCTGCCCATGCGGCGGCTGACGGCCAATCTGCTGGTCTCGGCAGGCAACGCCGACGAAGGACTGATCACCAACCGCGCGGAGTTTGCCGGCGCCATTGTGCTGGATGATCGTTATGATCTATCGCAGCCCATCAATATTTTTTATCAGCCACTGGGCAGCCTCGATCCCTATGAGCTGCAATACGAAATCACGGGCCTGGGGCAGCGTCTGGCCAGCGGCGATCCCATCCTGAGCGCTGAGGAAATCGAACGCATCGAGCGCGCGGAGAACAGTGTCATTCGTCAGTTCCTCAATGATCCGCCCTGGGGTGTCACACCCTGGGGTGAGGTCGCTATGCTGCTGTTGATTTTTGCCCTGGTGCTGACTGCATTCTTCCGCAAGAGTGCACGCTGGCGCTGGGCAGCATTAACGCTGGTGATGGTCTATCTGGGTTTCATGAAGGCGGGCTTCCTGTCGGTGGCACACATTACCGGCGCCATGCTGCAGGGCCCCGGCTTCCTGCTCAACAATCTGCCGCTGTTGATGATTGTGGTCTTCACCGTTGTGACAACGCTGATCTGGGGACGACTGTTCTGCTCATCGCTGTGCCCGTTTGGCGCGGTGCAGGATTTCATCACCCGCTTTACGCCCAGACGCTGGTTGCTCAAGGTTCCGCAAAAATGGCACGACCTGGGGCTGTATACCAAATACGGTTTTCTGGCATTCATCATCGGCGCAGCGCTGTTTGCCAACAATGTCGCCGTGTTCCAGTATTTTGAACCGTTCGGCACGCTGTTTTTCCTGAGCGGATCAGCGCTGCTGTTTGCCATTCTGGCGGCCATCCTGCTGGCCTGCGTGGTGGTACCACGCTTCTACTGCCGTTATGTGTGTCCGCTGGGGGCTGCCCTGGGGGTCGTGTCACTGGTCAGTCCGTTACGCATCAGGCGGGTGCCGCAATGCTCAGTCTGCACGGTCTGTGAACATGCCTGCCCGACCGGTGCAATTCGCCGCGAGAAGATCGATTTCAAGGAATGTGTGCGCTGCGATATCTGCGAAACCAAACTCATCAACAAGGCCGGCTCCTGCCGCCATGACATGAGCAAAATCATCGTACGGCACAAGGAGCTGAAGCCAACGTCATGACAACGGGTCAGTCCAGGTCGATTGGCAACCGGCTGGCGTAGCGCTCGTCATTGATCCGGGCCGGTGCCAGCTCACCGGCCAGCAATCGCTCGACATCGTCGGTAATCAGTTCGATGGCATCAATGCGCACCTCAGGCTCCAGCGCTGCCACCATCACCCCGCCCCAAAGGCTGAGCATGGCGGTATCAATAATGCGCACATCATTGTCCTTGGCCCACTCGGCAGCGATCATGACGCCCAGCTCGTCACGCAGTTCAGCAACCTGTTCGGCTTGCTGCACACCCAGATCACTGAGTACCACCGGCGTCATGTCGTTCCAACCCGTGGGCATCATCTCCCAGCCTTCGTAAAAACGCACAATCCAGGTCAGATACTGAACATTGGTCTGCTGCGCCTGGTTGACTGCGTCCTGTTCGTAGGCCTGCAGGAAAATCTGCTGGGCAGGCACCGACGCCGGCCACTCGGTCAACACCCGCGCGCTGGTGCACGCCCCCAGCAACATCACAAACAGGCCGCAAAACAACAATCGAACCATCAAAGCCACACCCAATCTCCCGTCAACAGTTTAATTCTTCAGCAAAGTTGGCCATTATAGGCACATTGTCAGGCAACAGCACCGATACCCACAGGATACGTTCAGCATCATGGCCCAGACCAGACCCAAGACTGCCAGCAAACCAGCGCCGGGCAAACCCTCAAAACGGGCCGATGCCCCGGACAACCAGGTCGCAGATACGGACAAATACCTGCGCCTGGACAATCAGCTGTGTTTTCCGCTGTACGCCGCCTCACGCCTGATCACGCGTCTGTACCAACCCCTGCTGGAGCCGCTGGGGCTGACCTACCCGCAATATATTGTGCTGTTGATCCTGTGGGAGGATGCGCCCTGCACTGTCTCGCACATCGGTCAGCGCGCACAGCTGGCCACCAATACCGTGACCCCTTTGCTGAAGCGACTGGAAGCGATGGATGTCATCGTGCGCACGCGCAACCTTGATGATGAGCGCGTGGTCAATATCTCCCTGACCCGCAAGGGCCAGAGCCTGAAGCATAAATGCGCCTGCATTCCACAGCAGCTGTTCGAGCGCGCGGGTTATCCGCTGGAAGAAGGCGTGAAACTGAAACAACAGCTGGACGCATTGCTTAAGCATTTGCAGTGAACGCAGGACAGGCACGCTTTGCCGCATTGCATTGCCAATTTATATCGCACGCGATATGATCGCCAGCAACACAAGCAACCGAGGGATACATCATGAAAAAACCACTCTCCGGGCGTTCACGCCCTGCACTGGGTCTGGCCGCCGCCGTGCTCACTGCCGGCGCTGGCATCAGCCAGTTGATGGCGCAGACCAGTGAGCCCATCGCAGTCGACGAAACCACGTTTGACTGTCTGACCGACATGACACCGGTACGCGGGTTCTTCATCGATAACCTGCTGGGTGATCTTGACGCCACGCTGGCCGCTGCCAATGCTGAAGACGGTGCACCCTACCCGACCGGCTCTGTGGTACAGCTGGTGCCGACCGAAGTCATGGTTAAACAACCTGCCGGCACCAGCCCGGAAACCAATGACTGGGAATTCTTTGAATTGAATGTCAGCGCGGAAGGCTCGGAGATTACCGTGCGCGGATTCACCGATGTGGTCAATCGCTTCGGTGGCAATTGTCTGGACTGCCACATCAAGGCCGAGCCGCAGTGGGACATGATCTGCGAGACCGGCCATGGCTGTGATCCGCTGCCGTTAAGCCGCGAGATGATTACGGGAATTCAGCAGTCAGATCCGCGCTGCCGCGCCCCTGACGCTTAACCCTCGGGGCTTGATCCTCGGGGCATGACCCCCGAGGATTATCAAAGCCGCATAAGACTATTCTCGTAGCGTCAGCGTCTGCAGGGCCGGGTCTGCCAGGATGTCTTCTTCGTGGAAGGGCAGATCCAGCCACTGACTTTGTGAATACAAACGGGTCTGATCCGCGAAGTGCGGTGAACGCGAATCTTCCGATTGTGAATAGCTCAGTATGCCGCGGGGATCTACCCGGCCATCCTCATCCCAGCTGATCACCTGCATGTAGCTGTTACCGTGCAGAATCGGGGTGTAGGCCCCCGCTTCGGCATTGAATTGTGAAGTAATCACGCTCCACATACCGGCACCGCCGGCACCGCCGGGTATCGCTATGCGCTCGTCGTTTCGGGGTTCGTACTGCAGTGAACCCAGGGTGGCGACCAATGCGATACCCTGATCCTGGAAAAACGTCTGCGCATGCGCCAGGGCCTGCAGCAATCCGCTGCGCACCGCCGGTTGCTCTACGGCCAGTTGACGGGGCGTATTGACCGGATCAGCGGCATCAAAGGGCACCACATAACGATCATCAATGCGCGCTGCCTGTCGCCAGAACTCCCGCCACACGTGCACACCACGGCTGTCTGTATCGGCACGCCGATCCCAGCCTGCCAGTGCGTCGCAGGCCGCAGTGATATCAACATCATTGCCGTTAAAATTAACCGGTTCACTGACATCAGCGCACAGCCCCAGCACCTCGTCCAGAAACAGCTCGGCGCCAAAGTGACGGTGACTGAACAACATGTCCTGTATATGTTCCGGGCGCATCTTTTCGCCGGTGGCCAGTGCTTCTTCGATAAAACTCAGTCCCGCGCGGGTACGCAGACTGACCGGCGTGCGCTCCGAACCGATGATGGGCGAGTAGCCTTCCAGCGGTTCACGCGGCGTCGACAGCCAGTAGCTGTCATTGGCATTGTGGACGTAGTCGTCGCGGCGAATACGCGGCATATTGTCAGCCGGCATAGCGCCAGGTATCTCTGATTCGGCAGATTCATACCATTCACATTCAGGATTACTGCCATTGAGCAGCACCACCCGCGACGGGACATTGTCGGCGTCTATCCGGCAGGCCTCGATCAGGGCACTGTCAACATTGGGCACTACGCTGATATCGGCATAAAAAGCCGTGCCATCGCTATCCGCTGCAATGGTATTGACCCAGGACACCCCCTGCAGACTGAGCGCGGCTTCAACCTCATCAATATTGCGCGCCTTGTTCAAGGCGTCGTAGGTGGCTGCTGACTTGTCGTTGTAGAGGTTGACGTCACGAATGGCGAATGCAGTAGTCTCGGTCCACGGCAACTGATCGGACACTACCAGCGGGCCATAGTGACTCATGTAGACGTCACGCGCGATCATACTGGTGCCACCTTCCTGATTGGCCACCGGCACTTCAATGCTGACCCGTTCCATATCCCGGTAGTCATCACCATAGCGATAGCGTGTCGGATTCTCCGGGTCCAGCTCCAGCGCATACACGGTGGAGCGCATACCGGTGGACACGGTATGGGTCCACGCCACATCATGGTTAAACCCAATCGCAACCCGGTTGGTGGTGTACAGACTGACCCCCATGACATCGACCTCACCGGGTATGGTGGTATGAATCATGTGAAAGCGCGAGGAGCCCTGCCAGGGATAGTGCGGATTGCCCAGCAGCAGGCCGCGGCCCGACTCGGTGACCGCACTGCCCATGGCAATGGCGTTGCTGCCAATACCGGCGTCGATGTCAAAATTGCTGTCCAGGCTGGCGACGGGCGCCCCCGGCGGTGCCGCATTGGCCATTTCGCGCTGGAACAGGCCCAGCCCATAACGGATGCCTACGCCAATGGTCAGCTTGTCCAGATCCAGTCCGGTAATGCTGCGCACCCAGTCCTCATTGGCACAGGCCGGTGGCAGGTCGTCGCCGTGTTCGGCCAGGTAGCGGTTATAGCCCGCCACATAACCGGCGGAAAATTCATTGGTCTGACTGCTCTGACCTGCGCGGAAGCGTTGGATCATGTTTTCGTCCAGCACCGAGCGATGAAAAATATCGCTTTGCAGGTTGCCGCCATCCTCACCAAAGTTGAGCGCCAGTTCGCCATTGACCATCAGTACATCCCGGGCGATGGTGCAGATCGCATCGCGGGCCGTGGCATAGGCAAAGCCATAACCCAGACTGCCCCAATCGTCGGCCTTGACGTGTGGAATACCATAGGAAGTCCAGCGGATATCAGTCTCGTACCGGTAGTCGGTCTCGGCTGTCGGCGTCTGTGCAGTAGGCGTTTGGGATGAATCGGAGCAGGCACTCAGAACCAGCAGGGATGACAAAAGCACTGGGGTGACAGGCAGCACGGGCATTTTCATTGTTTTTCTCCGGATAAGAGTATTCGCTCATCAGCATAGAAGCCGTTGTCATACATGTCAAAACAAACGCAGGGTCAGCTCAGCGTCACATTGCCAGCGCAGGGGAAACACGCTAGGCTCAAGCCCTCAAGCAACCGACTGCCAAGGGTGTCAGCATGAACAAGGTTTTAACAACAACGGTACAGATCGCCTTGCTGTCCCTGGTCGCCTGCAGCGATCCGGTTACCACAGGAACCGGTGCCAACCCGGATGTACGGCCAGTCGATCAGTTCATGGCCAATATCGCTCAGCACTGCGGTCAGTCCTTTGCCGGTCGTGTCGCCGTTAACACTCCGCAGCTGGATGATGATCCCTTTGTCGGGCAAACCCTGGTGATGCATGTGCGTGAGTGCAACAACAACGAGATCCGTATTCCCTTCCATGTCGGCAATGATCACAGCCGCACCTGGATACTCACGCACACCGACGAAGGCTTGCGCCTGAAACACGATCACCGCCATGAAGATGGCAGCGATGATGCCGTGACGATGTACGGCGGTGATACCAGCAGCGCGGGCACAGCCTCGCGTCAGGAATTTCCCGTCGACCAGTTTTCCATTGATATGTTCACCCGTGGCGACATGTTGGTGTCACTGACCAATGTCTGGGCCATGGAGATCGAGCCGGGCGAACAGTTTGTCTATGAGCTGGCACGCCGGGATTCTGATCGACTGTTCCGGGTCGAGTTTGACCTGAGCAATGAAGTCGCAACACCGCCGGACCCATGGGGACATCCGCCACTTTAAAGCCATTACTCCAATTCCGCGAAAAACGCGCGAATATCATTCAGCAGCAGCTGCGTCTCTTCCAGCGCGGCGAAGTGGCCGCCGCGCGGCATCTCGGTCCAGCGCACAATATTGTAGGACTGCTCGGCCCACAGCCTTGGCGTCAGGTAAATTTCTTTCGGAAAAATGGCACCGGCCGTGGGTACACTGACGTACCCCAGCGGTTCGTTCATTGGCACGTTCCGGTTTTCGTAATAGATGCGCGCCGACGACGTGATGCTCTGGGTAAACCAGTACACGCTGATATTGGTCAGCAGATCTTCCCTGCTGAATTTATCGTGGATATCACCCTCGGGCAGATCGCTCCAGCCATGGAATTTCTCACCAATCCACGCTGCCAGCCCGGCCGGCGAATCGTTTAACCCCACGCCCAGTGTCTGCGGTTTAGTGCCCTGAATCTGCTGATAACCCACTTCATTGGCCATGTAGGCCTGCCGGGCTTCACGACGCTCAATGTCTGCCGCGGGTGTGGCGGCCAGGATATCCGGATCGCGCGGCGCGCTGGCCAGCACAAAATTGGAATGCAGGCCGATCAACCGGTCAGGGTAGCGCGCCGCCAGGATGCGATTGATGATGCCACCCCAGTCGCCGCCCTGTGCCCCGTAACGCTGATAACCCAGGCGCTGCATCAGGCTTGCCAGCATATGCGCCATGCGCTCGGGGTTGTAACCCGGCTCGGTGGGTTTGCCGGAAAAAGCAAATCCGGGCAGTGACGGCGCAATGACATGAAAGGCATCGTCAGCGCTGCCGCCGTGCTCTTCCGGATGCGTCAGCGCGTCAATGATATGCCGGAATTCAACAATGGAGCCGGGCCAGCCGTGGGTCAGCAACAGCGGCGTCGCCTGTTCGTGCGGGGAACGCTGATGAATAAAGTGCAAATCGACACCGTCGATATGCGTGATGTACTGGTCAAAACGGTTGAGGCTGCGCTCCTGCGCGCGCCAGTCAAAGTCCTCACGCCAGTATGCCAGCAAGTCTGTCAGCCAGTCCGTGTTGGTGCCATAAGCCCAATCGGTACCGGGAATCTGGTCTGGCAAGCGGGTGCGCTGCAGGCGCTCTGCCAGATCCTCAAGTGCAGCGTCTGGTACTGCTATGCTGAAGGGTCGAATAGAATAATCGGGCATGGTTGATTCACTTTGTGTTGTATTCTGGGCGTGCGCGATCCCGCCAGCGGCGAGGGCGGTAAGCACGAACATGAGGCTGACACTGGCTGTAAACAACTCTGACCGCCAATCGCCAGCGCTTTTTGTACGCTGACTCTCCCGTTGCCCTGAACACATGGTGCCGTCACCTCGATTGGTATTTTGCCTGAACCATCATATTGCCTGCGCCATCTTAGCAACGGCTGACTTGAACTGAAAACCCAATTCGGCTTTACTGCGACTAAAACAAAAACGCGAGGCACGTGTCATGCGCATCACCCGTATTCACTATTTTATCACTCTCGCCCTCATGCTCACCTTGAGCACGGTCACTCAGGCACAAACCAGCCCGGCCAGTGCTGCCACATCGGCGCGCCAGGATACGCTAAGAGCCTCATTACCTTTCGCCGATCAGCGCGACTTCGGCGAATCACGGCGCGGTTTTGTGGCCGCGCCCGATTACCGGCAGATTCTGGGCGCGGCAGGCAATGTGGTATGGGATATCGGTCGTTATGACTTTTTACTGGACGGTCAGGATTACGACAGCATCCACCCGTCCCTGCAGCGCCAGGCAACGCTGAACATGAACTATGGCCTTTATGAAGTGGTGCCGGATTTCATTTACCAGATCCGTGGTTACGACCTGGCCAATATGACGCTGGTCCGTGGCGAACAGGGCTGGATTGTCTTTGACGTACTGCTGACCCGGGAAACCGCGCAGGCGGCGCTGGCCTTTGCCAACGAACAACTCGGCGACCGGCCGGTGAGCGCAGTGGTCTACTCGCATTCGCATATCGATCATTTTGGCGGCGTGCGCGGTGTCATCGATGATGACGACGTACAAAGCGGGCGGGTCGATGTCTACGCGCCTGTGGGCTTCATGGAAGAGGCGATTTCCGAGAACGTGTATGCCGGCAACGCCATGACCCGGCGCGCCTCTTATCAATACGGCAACCCGCTGGCGGCAGGACCGTTCGGCCAGGTGGATTCGGCCATCGGCAAAGCCCTGGCACGCGGCAGCAGCGGCCTGATTGCGCCCACGGTGGTGGTTACTGATGACTTTGAGGAACACACCATTGACGGCGTGCGCATTGTATTCCAGAACACCCCCGGCACCGAGGCGCCCGCGGAAATGAATGCCTGGTTCCCGGACCACAATGTGTTCTGGGCGGCGGAGAACATCACCGCCACCATTCACAATATCTACACCCTGCGCGGCGCATTGGTGCGCGATGCGCTGTCCTGGTCGCGCCAGATCAATGAAGCGTTGTATCGCTTTGGTCAGGACGCCGAGGTGATGATTTCCTCACATAACTGGCCGCGCTGGGGCAATGAGCGTATCCAGGAAGTCATGCGTGACCAGCGTGACGCCTACGCCAACCTGAATAACCAGGTACTGAATCTGGCTAACAGAGGAATCACCATCAGCCAGATGCATAACGAGTATCAGGTACCCCAGTCACTGCAGCAAAGCTGGAGTGTGCGCCAGTATCATGGCTCGGAATTCCACAATTCACGCGCGGTGATCAACCGTTACCTGGGGTACTGGGATGGCAACCCTGCCACGCTGGCGCCACTGTCACCGGAAGACTCGGCACCGCTGTATGTGGAGATGATGGGCGGCGCTGACGCCATTCTGCCGCGCGCACAGGGCCTTTTCGATGAAGGACAGTACCGCCATGCCATGGAAATCCTCAACAAACTGGTATACGCGGAACCCGACAATCAGCAGGGCAAGGAGCTGCTGGCCGCCACTTTTGAACAACTGGGGTATCAATACGAAAGCGCCAGCATGCGCAATGTGTTCCTGACCGCGGCGCAGGAGCTTCGTGTCGGTGTCGCACCGGCCGGTCCGGCGCGTGGCACCAGCCCCGACCTGGCCCGGGCAATGACCACCTCGCAGTGGTGGGACGCCATTGCCACGCGGGTCGACAGCCAACTGGCCGACGGCATGGCATTTATCATCAACTTCAGCACACCGGACACTGGCGAGCAGTTTGTCATCGAGATGCGCGGCGGCACGCTGACCAATATCGCCGGTTATGCCTCTGACCAGGCCGATGCCAGTATCACCATGGACCGCAGCGACCTGGACCAGGTGATCTTGGGGCAGGCAACGCTGGGCAGTCAGCTGACCAGCGGGCGAGGACAGGTCACCGGCAATGCGGCCGTGCTGCAGCAGCTGGCATCGGTACTGGTGGAATTTGATCCGGTGTTTGAAATCATGCCCGGCACCCGCTGAGGGGCGCCGACAGACAAGCGCTCAATCGGTAGTCACATAAGCCGACATCTCGATGCCAAGCAGACGGTTGCCGGCCAGTTCCACCGTACCCGGATAACGCTCGTGGCCGGTGGAGGAGAATTCAAAATCGTAGCGGCGATACCATTGCAGCACACTGGTGTCACCGCGGCGCAGGCGGCTTTGTTTGAGCACCATGCTCTGATCCAGCAATTGCAGGTCCAGCTCCTTGCAGCGGCGCGCAGCGTATTGCAGGGCAAAGGCCTTGGCATCGCGTGATCGCCACCAGTGATTGACCAGCACCACCAGCAGCGCCAACCAGACCAGATCCATCAGACTCAACATAGGGCGGTTCTTCTGTCAGGGTAAATGTTGTAAGCTCCGATGCATCATAACAAAGCCCGGGAGCACCTGAGCATGAAAAAGTCATTATCGCATTTCCCGATTCTCAAAGCCGCTGCCCTGCTGTGCCTGGCTGCGGTGCTAAGCCCTGCAAACGTGTTGGCGCAAACCGGCGCCCGGACCGAGAACGCACTTATGAATGAACAATCGCCCATCGATGGCATCAGCTTCCGTTTTATTGAAACCAATGGCATCCGCATGCGCCTGGCCACCATGGGTGACAGTGGCCCGCTGGTGATCATGGCCCACGGCTGGCCCGAATCCTGGTATTCCTGGCGGCACCAGATCAAGGCCGTTGCCGATGCCGGTTACCGCGTGGTGGCGCCGGACATGCGCGGTTATGGCGCCACCGAGGCGCCGCCGGATGTGGAAGACTACGACATCGTGACCGTGGCGGCCGATATTGTTGGTATCGTTGATGCCTATGGCGAAGACAAGGCCATTCTGATGGGCCACGACTGGGGCTCCATTGTTGCCTGGAATACCGTGCTGCTGCACCCGGAGCGCTTCTCGGCGCTGGTGGCGATGAGTGTGCCTTACGGCGGACGGCCGGCAGAGTCACCGCTGGTGGGCTGGCAGAATACCTTTGGTGACAATTTTTATTACATTCTTTATCACCAGGAGCCCGGTGTTGCTGAAGCCGAATATGATGCAAATCCGCGCGGCCTGCTCAGCCGCCTGTACCTGTCACCGGATTCACCACGCGAGGCGCCACAGGTGACCGACCGGCATCGCTCCGCCGGTGGCTGGATTCCACGCCTGGGCGCGGCGACAGGGTTGCCGGACTGGCTGACACAGGACGACCTGGACTATTTTGTCAGTCAGTTTGAAGCAGCTGGTTTCCGCGGTGGTGTGAACTACTATCGCAACTTCCACCGCAACTGGGAAATCACCCCGCATCTGGCCGGTGAAAAAATCACGGTACCGACGCTGTTTATTGCCGGTGAAAAGGACGTGGTAATTGGCGGCGCCTCTCAGGGCCGCTTGCAGGGCGCGATGAATCGCGTGGTGGAAGACTTGCGTGGCGTGGTGGTGTTGCCGGAAGCCGGGCACTGGATTCAGCAGGAGCTGCCGGAAGCGACCAATGCGGCGGTGCTGGAATTCCTGGAAGGGCTGTGATGCCCCTCCAGGTTCTTTTCCGGCAACCCGGGGGCTTACATCATCGACTGCTGATAATTCTCCAGTCCCACCGAATCAATCAGGCTGAGCTGGGTTTCCAGCCAGTCCACGTGGTCTTCTTCGCTTTCCAGAATCGATGACAGCAGGTCGCGGCTGACGTAGTCACGGATGGACTCGGCATACTCGATGCCGTCGCGCAGGTCAGGAATCGCCACGTTCTCCAGCTTCAGGTCGCACTCCAGCATCTCTTTGGTGTGCTCGCCAATAAACAGTTTGCCCAGACTTTGCAGATTGGGCAGCCCTTCCAGAAACAGAATGCGTTCGATCAGCTGATCGGCGTGCTTCATCTCATCAATGGACTCTTCGTACTCTTTATCGGCCAGTTTGATCAGGCCGCGATCCTTGTACATACGCGAGTGCAGGAAATACTGATTGATCGCCACCAGCTCGTTGCCAAGCGCTTTGTTGAGGTGTTTGATCATGGTTTTGTCGGCTTTCATGGGAAACTCCTGAGCATGGTTGACTCTTAAACAGTCTGGGCGGTGCTGACGGACAGCGCCCTGATTCAGGAGACAAGCCTGACGGCAAACGCTTCTCAAGTCAAGAAAAAGCGCGCTAAGTCGTTGAGACTAAAAAGAAAAAGAGATTGTGAACGAGAATGATTCGGATTCTGTAAGGCGCCCGGGACAGGCGCCCTGAGTGGCAGAGTCAAGCGGCGTAGGCGATGTCCTTGCAGCTGACTGCGGATACCGTCTCTGCAATGATCTGGCGGGCATATTTGCCACAGCGCCCACAATCACTGGCCAGGCCGAGATCAGCACGCACATCTGCCAGCGAGGCATTGCCATCCGCACAGTACTCGCGGATCTGTTTATCGGTTATCTGGCGGCATATGCAAACGTACATTCGGGCAGCCTCACTGGAATTCATTGCTCAAGACAGGCTGCAGAATAAACGCGAATAGGAATGATTGTCAATACGATGCGTAAAATAATTTCCACGTATCGCGCCGACAAGTCAATGGTCTTGATTTCAGCTATAGTGGCCAGTAACAGTGGATCTGAAACAGAAGGAAAGCCAACTCACTTCAGAGGCAGGTGACACCATGCTGACAATCAACAAAAACAAGAGCATCCGCCGACACCAACAACTCCTGGTTTTGCTTATGCTGGCGGGCCTCAGTGCTGCTGTGTCTGCTCAGGACATACCCCGCACCGCTTCCGGACAGCCCGATCTGCAGGGTATCTGGAGCAATGGCACACAAACGCCCCTGCAACGTCCGGCGCGCCTGGGCGAGCAACGCGTCATGAGTGCCGAAGAAGCGTTGACGCTGCAGCAGAGCGCACAGCAGCGCGAACAACAGTCATTTGCCCCCAGCGACCCGAACCGGCCGCCCCCCACCGATGGCAATACCGCAGCGGCCTACAATACCTTCTGGCTGGACCGCGGCACACAGGTTGTGCAGATTGATGGCGAATACCGCACCTCAATGATCATTGATCCACCTGACGGGCAGATTCCTTTCCGCGAGGGTGCGCCGGAACAGAACCTGATGGAACACTGGCGAGACCTGCACGGCGACGACGCCTTTCTGGGCCCGGAAATGGCAACAATAGGCGAACGCTGTCTGTTGTTCTACGACTTCCGCACCTCCAACTCCAGCGCCGGGCCACCCATGATGCCCATCATCTACAACAACAATTACCAGATTGTGCAGACGGAAAACTACGTGATGATCATGGCGGAAATGATGCATGATGCGCGTATCATCCGCCTGCACGGCGCGCACCTGCCCCCGGACGTGCATAAGTGGATGGGCGACTCGGTGGGGCGCTGGGAAGGAGATACCCTGGTGGTAACCACCCGCAATATGCACCCACAGCAATCACACTATGGCTCGGGGCCGGGGCTGGAAGTGACCGAACGACTGCGCATGGTCTCAGCAGAGGAGATTGTCTACAGCTTCACCATGAACGACCCGGTGGCCTACACACAACCCTGGACCGCAGAGATGGTGCTGCACGCCCGCCCGGCAGGCGAACGCATTTACGAATACGCCTGCCACGAAGGCAACTACGCCCTGCCCGGCATCCTGGCCGGCAAACGCCGCCAGGAGCAGGACGAGGTAGCTTTTTAAAATGGACCCCGTTCCCAGGGACCCCATACGGCAAACGTAATACCCGGCCCCATTATGTTCACAAACAGAAACTCACCGCTGGGATCAAAACACGCACCCGCGAGCTCAGCCCCCCGGTAGTCACCGGGCTCACATTGCTTACCCGAGCGGGAGATGTCGGCTTCGCTGAGCACGATATTGTTCTTGGCAAAAATGAATGACTCGCCGTTGGTCTTCAGGCCCATCAAACGTTCACCAAAGCCGAACTCGTCTTCGACACCGCCGCCGTCCTCACACATCACCACACCACCGCGGGGACTGACGGTGACATTGTCCGGATTATTGGCCATCTTCGCGTCGGTAGAGGCAAACAGACAGCGCATGCGGTTGCTGGCCGGATCAAGCATCCAGACCGCGCCATCGCCGTATCCGGCATTACCTTGCTCGTTGCGTCCGGCACTGGTATCAACAATGTAAAACAGTCCTTCCGAATACCAGATACCCTCACCACGGCTGAGACTCAACGCGCCTGCTTCGCGAGCCTGCAGGTAGGGGCCGCTGGCCTCACCTTCGGGCGCCATATCCGGATCAGCAATATCAACCCATTCGATTTCCACTTCTTCACCCAGTTCCGGTATCAGCATATCCGCGCGTTGCACGCCGACGACTCTGGCTGCCTGCAGACGACCACCTTGCTCAAGAGAGCCCGGTTGTTGACTGGTGTCTACCGGCAGGTAACGATAAATACACGAACGGTTGCGATTGTCTTCTGTCATGTAGACGTAACTGGTAGCGGGATCAACGGCCGCCGCCTCATGATCAAAGCGTCCCATGTCCACAATGGGCTGGGCACTGGTATGTTCGGGCTCAACGGTGACCTCGAAGACATAACCGTGTTTGCGACCGCCTGTCGCGGTGTTGTCAGCGACGGTCTCTTCGCAGGACAGCCAGGTACCCCAGGGAGTGACGCCACCCGCGCAGTTGACCATGGTGCCACCCAGGCTGGGCACAGTGCGAATTTCACGACGCTGACTGCGCGAAAAATGCACGGTGGTATTGCCGCCGCCAACGTTCTGCCCATCTGCCGCCAGCGCCTCATCGTAGAGTCCCAGGGCATTGATCAGCGGACCCGCGCCCACCTCGTGATTTCTGATCAGGATGATTTCGTCGCCGCGCTCGGCTACCACACCCATACCGTCAGATCGGGCAGGCACGGACTGGCCATTGCTCATGGTATCGCCGGTCCAGGACAGAGTAGCGTAGTTGAAGCCTTCCGGCAGTTGCAGTAGCTCCAGACCCGTGATGCTGTCTGCCACCGGGCGCACCGGGCCGTAAGGGCTGTCGGCCAATGACGAGCCCAGTGGCCGACCGCTGCGCTGCTGAGTGGCCATCGATTGCAGCGCATTGACCGCCGGCGATGCGGCAAAGGCAACGGCCATGGCGCTACTTTTAAGCATGAATCGACGTTCGGGATTATCCGGCTTTTGGTTTGTCATGGTGCTACCTCTACAGTACGGGAATGCCATTCCTGAAACGGAAGCATATTTAACAACTTTATTATGACAGTGCCATTACATCCGGGTCGGCTGAACCGAAAGTTGCCCCGCGACGTATATTCATTGAATTTTTATCTGCAACCAATGCTCGACGCATCAAGCTGCCATCAGCAGTGCCGATAAACAGAGATACCCTTCTTTTTTATTGAGCCATCATTCATGAATATGTTTACGCAGGCTGGTCAGTCTTCCGAACATCACAAACGTGCCGATGTCATCATGACCGGCGTGCTTGGCGTTTGTTTGCTCTATGCTCTGGCGCTCGCGCCCTGGCACGGGACCTGGGGCAGCGCCCTGATTATTGGGGGTGGCACCCTGGCGACCATGGCAGCACTGCTGCAGACCATCCGTGGCACACGGCTGTACCGGTGCCTGATGGCAGTGTCATTCATGGTGATGTCCGCGCTTCACATCCATCAAAGTCACGGCACTATCGAAATGCACTTCTCCATTTTTGTGCTACTGGCGCTGTTAATCTATTACCGTGACTGGCTCCCGATCGTGGTTGCCACCGTCACCATTGCCATTCACCACTTTCTGTTCTTTTATTTGCAGATCAATGGTTTTGGCGTCTGGGTGACTGAACATGCCATGTGGAGCATGATTTTTGTCCATGCCGGTTATGTTATCGCCGAAGCCGGTGTGCTGATTTATCTGGCCGTGCTGGCCTGTCGCGACGCGCTGGAAAGCGAGTCCATCGCCCATGCCACCGGCCGGATGTCGCAGTCGGGCCAGGGCGTTGACCTGTCTTTCCGCGTCGACCTTGACACTCCGGTCGCAGAAGCTTTTAACGGTTTTGTGGATCAACTGGAATCATTGGTGGTTGGCATCAACCAGAAGCTCAACAGCCTGCGTGATATGGGCGGAGCACTGACGGAGAAGTCATCACAGGTCAGTGCCAGCGCCGAACGTCAGGCCAGTGAAAGCGACTACATGGTGCAGGCCATGCGTGAAATGAGCACGGCCACCTCCGAAGTTGCCCGCAACGCCGAACAGGCCGCCTCGGCTGCCCGCAATGCCGACGACCATTCGACGCAGGGTAACCGCGCCATGCAGAACATCAAGCAGGAGATTACGGCGCTGAACAAGGATATCGCGCTCACCGGCGAAGCGGTATCGGGCACCGCCAAACTGGCGGCCGACATTTATCAGGTGGTCGACGTCATTAAAGGTGTTGCCGAGCAGACCAACCTGCTGGCTCTGAACGCGGCCATTGAAGCAGCCCGCGCCGGTGATCACGGCCGCGGCTTTGCGGTGGTTGCCGATGAAGTACGTAACCTGTCAAAACGCACCGCACAATCCACCGCCGAGATCGAACGGTTTATTGAACGCCTGCAGGGCGCCTCGGAGTCCGCACACGACGCCATGGGACGGAGCCAGAATGCAGTGCAGCGATGCCTGCAGGCCGCCGATGCCAGCGTTGAAACCCTGTCAGAAATGGCGACAGAAGTCACCCAGATTTCCCGTCTTAACGACATGATCGCTGCCGCCACCCAAGAACAGACGGCGGTGGGTGACGATGTTGCCAATCATCTGGGTGAAGTCGATGGTATCGCGCGCAGCAATGCTGCGCAGGCAGTGGATCTGGCCGGCCTGTCAGCCGAGTTGCAAGCGCTTAGCGGGGAACTGGAGAGCCAGCTGCACCGCTTCAAGACCCGGCAACAACGCTGAGAACACACGCTTTCACCCTATACGAGGATTACCACCAAGCCATGTCTCAACTGCGGGTATTCTACGACGGCCAGTGTCCCCTGTGCCTGACAGAGATCAACCATTTGCGACGTCTGGATAAAACCTCGGCGCTGGATCTGCAGGATATCAATGCCGCTGATTTTGCACAGCGATTTCCGCATATTGACGTAGTCGCTGCCGACAAAATGCTGCACGGTGAACGTGCCGACGGTACCATGATCTACGGCCTGGACGTGACCTGTGAAGCCTGGCAACTGGTCGGCAAGGGTCACTGGTTTGCCTTTCTGCGCTGGCCGCTGATCCGTCCGGTCGCCGATCTGGTGTATCGCTTTTTTGCCCGCCACCGGCACCGAATCTCTGCCCTGTTTGGTCGTCGATCGGTCTGCGACGACAATTGCCGATGAAGTACGCACTGATTCTGGGTGACCAGCTAAGCACCGGGCTGTCCTGCCTGCGCGAACTCGATAAAAGCACTGACCTTATCGTCATGGCCGAGGTCAGCGCCGAGGCACGCTACGTCAAACACCACAAACAGAAGATCGCCTTGCTATTCTGTGCCATGCGGCACTTTGCAAAAACATTGCAGAACGATGGCTGGCAGGTGCACTACCATCACTTCGACGCAGAAAGTGCACAACACAGCCTGCTGGATGTTGTCGCAGCATTAACGCACCAGCACAAACCGAGCAACCTGATAATGACCGAATGCGGCGAGTATCGACTGCATCACGACATCATCAGCAACTGGCAACATCGCCTGGGCATCCCGGTGACCGTGCTCGATGATGACCGCTTCCTTTGCAGCAAACAACGCTTCGCCGACTGGGCCCGTGACCGTAAACAGTTGCGCATGGAGTTTTTTTACCGCGACATGCGCCGCAGCACGAACATACTGATGGACGGCAAACAACCGGTTGGCGGCGCGTGGAATTTCGACAGCAGCAATCGCCGCCCCTACCGCGGTGAACCACCGCTGCCTGCCCTGCCGGCATATTCCTACACTGATGACGACAAGGCTGTGTTTGACCTGGTCGATAAACATTTCCCCGACCATCCGGGAGACCTGTCCCGCTTCAACTGGCCAGTCACGCGCGACCAGGCGCTGACGGCGCTGGCGGATTTTGTTGAGCAGCGCTTGCCGTGGTTTGGTGATTTTCAGGATGCCATGACACAGGGTGAACCCTTCATGTTTCACAGCCTGCTGTCGACCAGCCTCAACTGTGGTTTGCTGAATCCGCGCGAAGTCTGTGATGCGGCGCTGGCTGCGCATCGGGCCGGCAAGGTGCCGCTGAACGCGACCGAAGGGTTTATCCGTCAGATCCTTGGCTGGCGCGAATACGTGCGCGGCCTGTACTGGCTGATGATGCCGACCTACGCCGCCAACAATGCGCTCAACAACTCTCGCAGTCTGCCGTCCTATTACTGGAGCGGCGAAACCGACATGAACTGCATGCGCGAGGCGTTCAACAACACCTTTGACCATGCCTATGCTCACCACATCCAGCGCCTGATGGTGACCGGCAACTTTGCCCTGCTGGCAGGCATCACGCCTGGCGAGATTTGCGACTGGTACCTGGCCGTTTATGCCGATGCCTACGACTGGGTTGAGCTGCCCAATACCCTGGGCATGGTAATGCATGCCGACGACGGATTGCTGGGCAGCAAACCGTATGCTGCATCAGGCAACTACATCAACAAAATGTCGGACTATTGCAAACATTGCCGGTATTCGGTCAAAACCAGTACCGAGCACGACAGTTGCCCGTTCAACAGCCTGTACTGGCATTTCATGAGCCGCCATCGGGACAGGTTCAGCAGCAATCCGAGAATGACCATGATTTATCGCAGTTACGATAAAATGGCTGACAGCAAAAAACAGGCTTTGACGCAGCACGCAACAAAACTACTGGAAAATCTGGACAATCTGTAATGCAACCCATCAACGACAGACACTACAGTTTAATTATTGGTGCGGGCAGCGGCATTGGCGGTGCCGTTATCCAGCGACTCGCCCGGGAGCAGCCTGGCGACGGCATACTGGCAGTCAGCCGGGCGCCGCTTGCGCTGCCCGCGTCTGTTCAGCAGTTTGTCTGCGACTACTCCGAGGCGGGCATCGATCACCTGGTGCGCGAGATGGCGCCAATGCAGGGCTGGATCAGGCAGCTTGTAATCAGCACCGGCATTTTGCACACTGATGCGATCAAACCGGAGAAACGCGCCGAGGAGTTGAACATGAGCAATATGCTTGAAGTACTGCGTATCAATTCGGTCATGCCCGCCTATTGGCTTATGTCACTGTTGAACATTCTGCGTGGTGAAGAACCGTGCCGCGTGTTTGTATTGAGCGCCCGCGTCGGCAGCATCTCCGACAATCACAAAGGTGGATGGTATAGTTATCGCGCATCAAAAGCTGCGCTGAATATGGTGATCAAAACCGCCGCCATCGAGTACGCCAGGCGCGCGCCCAATGTAAAGCTGGTCGCGTTTCACCCGGGCACAGTCGACACGAATTTGTCAAAACCCTTCCAGCGCAACGTACCGGAAGATAAACTTTTTGATGTTGATTTTGTAGCCAGTAAATTGCTTTCGCTGGCCACGACTCTGCCCATCGACGGTGAAGCCAGTTATCTCGACTGGGCAGGGAAACCCATATCATGGTGACAGGTATACCTATTATGTCCAAGAAACCGGAACAATCCGCTTCCATACGCTTGCTGGCAGTTCTTCTGTTCACCTTGACGCTGGCAGCCTGTTCATCAGCACCGCCCGACGGGCTGAGTGTTGTAGATAATTTTGATATCAATCGCTACACAGGACGTTGGTACGAAATCGCCCGTCTTGATCATCGGTTCGAGCGCGGCCTCAGCAATGTCACTGCTGAGTATGAGTTGCAGGAAGACAACAGCGTCAGCGTGCTGAACCGCGGCTACAACAACGACGAACAACAATGGGACGAGGCTGACGGAAGGGCCAAATTTGTCGGTGACCCCAGCCAGGGGTCCCTGAAAGTAAGTTTTTTTGGTCCGTTCTACGGTGGTTACCATATTATTGCTCTTGACCAGGATGATGGCCGGAATCATGAGCAGGACAGCTACCAGTGGGCCATGATCAGTGGACCTTCGCGAGACTACCTGTGGATTCTGGCGCGCGAGCCCGTATTGGACAGTACTGTTTATGATGCTCTGATCAAGCAGGCCGGTGACAGTGGTTTTGCAATCGAGGATTTGATCGAGGTTGATCAGAGCCGGAATCTGCCATGAGCTGTTTGCTGAATACCCCCCACATTGCCGTTGTCGGCGCCGGCATCGCCGGGCTGTCCTGCGCTGCGCAGCTGGAAAACCTGGGCATGCGAGTCAGCGTCTTCGACAAATCACGCGGTACTGGCGGGCGCATGAGCACGCGGCGCGGCGACGACTGGCAGGCGGATCATGGTGCCCAGTACTTTACTGCGCGCCACCCGCTGTTCATGGCAGAGCTGGAACGCTGGCAACGCGCCGGTGTCGCCGGCCTGTGGCAGACCACCGTCGCTGTGCTGGGCGAGGGTTCACCTCACCGCCGGGATAACACACCGTCACGCTACGTTGGCATACCCCGAATGTCCTCACCGGCGCGCTGGCTGGCAAATGAACTTGGCATGACCACCTCGGCGCGGGTGACCGAACTGAGCAGGCACGAGCACCGCTGGCAATTGCGGTTTGATGAAACCACACCGGCACACGAAGCGCTCGAAAAGACCCGTTATGACGCAGTTGTTCTGGCCATTCCGTCAGCGCAGGCGGCGAGCCTGACGCAAGCACATTGCAACCGGATGACGGCACTGTGCGAGGCCAGTGACATGTTGCCATGCTGGGCAGCCATGCTCAGTTTCAGCACGCCGGTACCCCTGCCATTTGATGCCGCTTTCGTCAATGCCGGCCCGTTGCGCTGGATCGCCCGCGACAACAGCAAGCCCGGCCGTCCTGACAGCGAAACCTGGGTTCTGCATGCCAGCACCAGCTGGAGCGGGCAACACCTGGAAGACAGCACAGACGCCGTCATGGACGCCCTCACACAGGCGTTTACCGCCCTGGGCGGCCCTGCCCCGGTCAGTGTGACAGCACACCGCTGGCGCTATTCAGAGCCGGTGTCATCACCACAACCCGAAGTTTGCGCATGGGATGCAGCCCTGAAACTGGGCCTTTGTGGCGACTGGCTCAACGGCGGCCGCGTAGAGGGCGCCTGGCTTAGCGGCCACGCGCTGGCACGCAACATCGCCTCCATGGAATAAATCACAACGCTGATCCGTTAATGTAACGTTAATGTAACCACCGGCATGATAGACTGTCGTAACTGTGGTGTTCACAAAGGAGTGATGATTATGTCCAAACTGGTAAGTTTTTCTTTATTGATACTGGCAACAGCGGCCATGGCGGCTTGCACCACCAACCCCTACACTGGCGAACGGCAGGCAGCGCGCGCGGCCACCTATGGTGCCATTGGCGGCGTGGTCTGCGGATTGATCGGGTCCCGGGACAGCGGCCAGCATGCGCGTAATGCGGCGCTGGGCTGCGGTGCCATCGGTGCCGGCGTGGGTGCCTACATGGATGCACAGGAAGCCGAACTGCGTGAAGAGTTGCAGGGCACCGGTGTTCAGGTACGCCGCAACGGTGATCAGCTTGATCTGGTCATGCCTGGCAATATCACTTTTGCCACCGATGCTTATACCATCCGTCCCAACTTTGAGCCGGTATTGAATTCAGTGTCCACGATTCTGTACAAGTACACTGACACGCGCTTGCGGGTAACAGGCCATACCGACTCCACCGGCGCACGCGATTACAACTACGATTTGTCCAATCGGCGTGCAAACAGTGTCGCCAACTTTCTGGCAGCGACGGGCATTGAACAGAACCGTCTGATCAGCCAGGGCATGGGCCCGGATGAGCCTGTTGCCAGTAACGACAATGAGTCAGGCCGTGCCATGAACCGGCGCGTCGAACTGCAGATTGTTGCCATTCAGTAAGGGCACAGGCACAGAGCCGCGGGACACTCATGCCGCACGCTAAAGCCAACGTCAGCGTCAGCGTCAGCGTCAGGATCAGGCCAGCCGTGCTGGAAGATCTTGACGCTTTACACGATCTGGAACAGGCCAGCTTTGACAGCGACAGGCTGAGCAGACGCCGCCTGCGGCATTGGATTCAGGCACCCAACCGTGAATTCATGGTTGCTGTCGAGCAGGGCCAGCTTTTGGGTTATGGGCTGGTTCTGTTTCATGGCGCCACCCACCTTGCTCGCCTGTATTCCATTGCAATCGCCCGCGATGCGCGTGGCAAAGGCATCGGCGCGAAACTTCTACAGTCGCTGGAAACTGCCTCGGTCAATCGCCAGCGCTTTTTCATGCGCCTGGAAGTCGCCAAAGATAACAGTGCTGCCATAAAGCTTTATGAGTCTGCTGGTTATGTTGCATTTGGCACCCTGGAGGACTACTACGAGGATCATCGCGACGCCCTGCGTATGCAGAAGATCATTCGTGATGCCCCCAAACGCCGACGCGGTCACGCCGTGCCCTGGTATCAGCAAACCACCAGCTTTACCTGCGGCCCGGCATCTCTGATGATGGCAATGGCAGCATTGGACAAACGCCTCAAACCTGAACAGCTTGTCGAGCTGGATATCTGGCGCGAGGCGACCACAATTTTCATGACCTCAGGGCATGGCGGTTGCCACCCCTTTGGCCTGGCCCTGGCGGCCCATAAACGCGGTTTTGATGCAAAGATCTATGTCAACCAGACCGGCGCGCTGTTCCTGGAGGGCGTACGGGATCCGGACAAAAAACTGATCATGGCTCTTGTGCATAATCAGTTTCTGGAACGGGTCAGTGCCAACAGCATCCCTGTTTTGTATCAGGATGTATCCCAGCAGGACCTGGAGCAGGCCATCAAGGATGGCGCGCTGGTTCTGGCGCTGGTCAGCAGTTACCGGCTGGATCGCAAAAAGGCTCCCCACTGGGTCACCATCACGGCGTACGATGACACCTGCTTTTTTGTTCACGACCCGGACCCGTCACTGGAGGAGCAGACCGGACTGGACTGCGAGGACCTGCCTATTGCCCGCACGGACTTTACCCGCATGTCGCAGTTTGGCAAAGACAAACTGCGCACCGCTGTGGTGATCAGCGCCCGCGGTTCTCGAGGCGACGGGCGAACTCGCTCATGATCTGCATATACAGTTCGTCGCCGATAAATGCATCCTCAACACCTTCTTCCAGGCTCGGGTTGTCGTTCACTTCAATGACATAAACCTTGTCGCCATGCTGCTTGATGTCGATGCCGTACAAACCGTCACCGATAATGCGCGCCGATTTCAATGCTGCGTCCAGCACCGCTTTGGGCACCTCATAGGTAGGCAGGGTTTCCCAGCCACCGCTGCCGATTCGATCCTCGCCATGGTTGTAAATCTGCCAGTGCCCTTTGGCCATGAAGTAACGGCAGGCAAACAGGGGGCGATTGTTTAACACACCCACTCGCCAGTCAAACTCGGTGTACAGGTATTCCTGCGCCAGGATCAGGGCAGACTTGGCCAGCAGCTCATTCAGCATTTTTTTGAGCATGGCTCTGTCTTCGGCTTTCATCACGCCTACCGAGAAGGCACTGTTGGGTATTTTAAGAACAATCGGGTAGGTAAACGCTTCTTCAAGTGCATCCAGTGAGGCTTCCGAGCCGGACGATACAATACGCGTCAATGGCGTTGGCACGCCGCTGTAGGTGAACGCATCCTGCAGAAACACCTTGTTGCAGCAGCGCAGGATCGACGTCGGGTCGTCCATCACGACCAGGCCTTCAATTTCCGCCTTGCGGGCGAAACGATAGGTATGATGATCTATTGCTGTTGTTTCGCGAATGAACAGCGCATCAAACTCGCCCAGTCGCGCGTAATCCTGTGGACCAATAAATTCAACCGCGAACCCCATTTTTTGTGCGGCGCGCTCCATCTTCTTTAGTGCCTTGGCATCACTGGGCGGCAGCTTTTCCCTCGGATTGACCAGGATTGCCATGTCCCAGCGACTGGCTTTGCTGCTCCGTGGTTTGCGCCAGACACTTTGAGTGAACTTCTCCAGCGCAGCAACAAACTCCGGCGTTGACTGCTCGTCCAGTTCGGCATAAGCAACCGCATGCACAGACCGTATCTGCCAGCTGTCAGACACGGTGTGCTCACCCGCAGCATCCACGGGCGCGACGACTTCTTCCGGTGCTGCCGCAACGCTGGTTTGCAGACCCGGCAGAAACGCCAGGCGCACTTCAAGGATGGGACAGGGAAAACGCTCAAACAACCGGCGCGCCAGCAGCTTGAGTTGCGGCAAAGCCGTGCGCCCAAAGTAAACCCGGAACGCGTATCCATCATCGGTTCGCGTCAGATCTTTATGATTGAGATCCTCCAATACCTCGGCCGCCTGCACCAGCGTCAACTGCTGACTGCTCAGGTCCGTGAGGGTATTGGCCGGCGGCAGTACTTTGTGACCACGTGCTTCTGCAAGCAGGGAACAGTAATACCCGGTACTCAGGTATTGGTCGGTATTACACAGGTTGATGATACGTGTTTTTTTCTGACCTTTGATCGGATGTTCGGTAAGGTAGGTTTCAAAGCTGATAACGGCTTCACCGGGCAAGGTGTGCGTCCATTGACTGAGATCATCAACAACCAGGTATAACTGCGGCATTCGTATAAAAACTCCACAAAAAAGGACGGGGGGGGGCAAATTCGATTTATCTGTCTCGCAGCACACTGAGAACGTTGCTGGCATAAACAAACGACAGCAACAAAACCAACGCTGCCAGGCCAAACCATTGTGCCGTATATGCGTAGTGACTGCGAGTACTGAAATCGGGTTGTGACCAGTGCCGGGCCTGAACCCCGGGCTGATCTGACTCCAGCCGCAAGACATACGGAACAACGGGTTCACCCAGCAGACGACCGGCCTGGGTCAAATTCAGCCGCGGCAACCTGACTGGCCAGCTGTCATCCGTGACCTCCCCTGCCGGTATTTCCGACTCGGGAAGATAAACGCGGGCAATCAGGGTTTGCTCACCTTCAACAGCAGGAACCTCGGGCCGGTCACCATGACTACCCGGTGCAATCCAGCCGCGGCTGATCAGAACCAGATCGCCACCGGAGGCAGGCCTGAAGGGTGTTACCAGTTCATAGCCCGGTTGCCCCCGGAAGAACTGGTAAAGCACCAGAAAGGATATTTCACTCTGAAAACGTCCCTGCAATGCCATCCGCTGATTGTTGGTTACCCGTTCTGCATCAGCGTGCGACAATGACTCGTATGCTACCGGCTCGGCCTGCGCCGCTTCCTGATAGGCGGCAGAGAGCGCGCGCTTTTCCGCCGCCCGGTCCAGTTGCCAGAAACCCAGACTGACGAACATGCCGCAACTGAGAAAAATGCACAGCACAATAAAGGCATCAACTTTCAGCGTGAGCCTGCCAAGCTGCAAGGTCGTGCCCAGGCGCATCTCAGTTCTCCGGAATCGAGATATCAATACTGTTCACGTCACCGAAGACCTCAAGCTGGTCTCCCAACTCGGCATCGTTACCGACCACCAGAATACGCAGGGCATCGGGGCGCAGGTATTCCCGGGCAACGCGCTGCACGTCGTCAACAGTCACGGCGGATACTTCTTCGACCAGACGCTCAAACGTATCCGGCGGCAGCCCGGCGTAATCGTTGGACATGCGTTCACGCAGCACCGAGGCAATACTGGTGTACTGGAAAACCAGGGTGTTGAGAAACTGATCCTTGGTCTGGGCCAGCTCTTCGTCGGTTATCGCTTCGTCCTGCAAACGCTCAATCTGGCCAATAATCGCCTGTATTGCTTCGGCCGTTGACTCACTCTGGGTCATGACACCGGCGGTAAATGTGCCCGGAAAATGTATACCACTGCCATAAGAGCCGAATACCGAATAGGCCAGCCCCATTTCGCTGCGCACGACCTGCATCAGGCGACTGGAAAAACCGCCGCTTAATACCCGGTTCATGACCTGCAGTGCAGCATAGTCAGGGTTATCACGCATGCCACCAATATGACCCAACAGTACATAACTTTGATTAACATCGGACTTGTCAACAAAATAGATTCCCGGGGTAAACTCATAGTCAACACCGGGGAACTCCAGCGTCAACGCCTCTCCCGCCGGGATGCCGGAGAAAGCCTCACTGAGCCAGGCTTTCATTTCATCCATGTCAAAATCGCCGGTGACGCCAACCATCATATTGCGCCCGACAAATGCCTGCTGATGGAATGCAAGCATGTCTTGACGGCTGATATTGTCAAGCGTGGCGTATTCGATGCGGCGGCTGTAAGGAGAATCCTGGCCGTAAATCAGGCGCTGAAACTCGCGCCCGGCTACAGCGCCCTGATCATCGTTGCGCCTTGCAATGCTGCTGCGCTGCTGCGTTTTGGCCAACTCAACCCTGGCGTCGGGAAATACCGGGTTGCGCAGCAAATCAACAAACACCGGCAGCAGGTCACTGAAATCGTCCGACAATACATTGAAGCGTGCAGAACCGGAACTGAAGCCGATGCTGGTTTCCATAACGGCCGCACGGTCTTCCAGCAATTCATTAAGCGCGTCACCGGGATACTCGCGGCTGCCACCACTGCGCATCACGGTTCCGGTCAGGCTTTGCAGGCCAACCTTGTCATCCGGCACCAGAACACCGCCGGTACGCACCATGACATTGACATCAATCAGTGGCAGCTCCCTGTCCTCGACAAGATAGAAACGCATGCCATTGTCCAGTTCAAAGATCTCCAGCGCGGGCATGTCGAAGTTATTGATAGCCGGATAGTCAAACTGCTCCCAGGGACGCTCCTGGGCCACAGCCAATGACGCAACGAGGCTGACACACGCAGCAATTGCCCATTTACCGATACCGTTAATCATCTCCCTGGCCCTCCCCGTCAGCCGCACTTACCGCAGCGGCGTTTTGTATGCTGCCCACGGTACGATTGCGTTTAATCAGATATTCGCGGGCCACCCGCTGCAGATCGTCCAGTGTCACTGCATCCAGATCTTCAAGATAGGCAAAGGCCTCTTGCCAACTGCCCCGCTGCGCGTGCGCCTGCGCCAGATTCAACGCCAGCCCCATATTGGAATTCAGCCCCCGCACGGCCGTTGCCCGGGCATTGGTCACCGCACGGTCCAGCTCCTGTTGACGGATATCCCCCGACCTGGCTTTCCCGATTTCTTCTTCCAGCACCCGCTCAATGTCAGCCAGCGCCACACCGGCATTCGGCACAGCGAAGGTGACAAATAACGAAGGGTAGCGGGAGCCGGGAAATCCGGTGAGCGCCTGCACCCCAAGCGCCAGCTGCTCATCCTGTACCATGCGACGATAGAGACGCGAGGTTCGGCCCGAAGACAGAATCGTGCTGAGCATTTCCAGCGCGGCTGCATCCGGATGATCGGCCGCCACGGTTTTGTAACCGGCAATAAATAAAGGCTGGCTCTGTTCTTCAATAACAAAACGACGTTCCCCGCGTTGAGGCGGCTCGACAGTTTTTACTCCCGGCGGGTGCTCCGCAGCGGGCAGCTGGCCCAGGTACTTTTCTGCCAGTTCCCGCATTTGCTGCGGATCAACGTCGCCGGCAATCGCCACCGTCATGTTCGAAGGCACGTAATAGGTTTCAAAAAATGCCTGCGTGTCAGCCATGGTGGTGGCAGCGATATCCGATGCCCAACCCACGACCGGGTTGCCATAGGGATGTGCGGAATAGGCCACGCTCAGGAACTCTTCCAGCAGACGTCCCTGAGGGTTGGAATCAGTACGCATGCGACGCTCTTCCATGATCACATCTTTTTCTACATAGAATTCGCGGAACACCGGTTCACGAAAACGTTCTGCTTCCAGGTAGAACCAGAGCTCCGCCTTGTTCTGCGGCAGTGAATAGAAATAACCGGTGGCATCGGCACTGGTAAATGCATTCAGTCCAACGCCACCTTCACGTTCGATAAGTTGCGAAAACTCTTCACTGTTAATGTAGGTGCCGGCTTCTTCCTGCCATTGCTCGAATGTCTGCCACAGTTCATCCAGACGCGCCTGATCGGGCGAGCTGCTGTATGACTCCTCCAGCCAGGCCTGATAGGCGGCGTCCAGATTATCCAGCGCGGCCTGCTCGGCTTCCCAGTCGCGGGTGCCGATAGTGCGCGAGCCCTTGAACGCCATGTGCTCGAATATGTGCGCCACACCCGTGTTGTTTACCGGCTCATCGACGCCGCCGACATTGACGAAGGTGACGAATGTGGCCACCGGCGCTACCGGCCTTTCAATGATGATAAAATGCAGCCCGTTTTCAAGTGTAAACTCGGTGATGCGCTCGGCGATGGCATCCACGTCCTGCGCGCTGACCAGCGGCGACAACAGCATCGCCACAGACGCCAGGCACAACCTTATCCTGTGTACAAATGTCTTCTTCATAAGAATCCTGCTTCCCCCTGTTTTACTGCCGGTACTCTTTTCAACATGACCAACATGACCTACATGACCAACCTGACCAACCTGACCAACATGCAGGCGACGCTCAGCTATTGCCGCCCATCAAGACAATACCAGCCAGAATAAATCCCGCACCCAGCATCTGCGCCGAGCTGATCGGTTCGGAGAATGCGAATCGTCCAACCAGCAACACCAGCAGCACCGATAACCCGGTGTATACAGGATAAAGTATAGACACCGGACTGCTGCGTAACACGACAATGTAATAAAAAAATATGAATCCGTACAACGACAGCGCCAACAGCACGCCCTTCCATTGTGACAATAGCAGCTGCACATAGTTGTCATGCGCTTGAACCGACACCCACTTCAACACCGCGTGGGAAGTTGCCAGCAAGGTCGCCAGAATCGCGGCGTGCATTAACAACACCAGGTATTTACTCATGATTTGCCTGCTTCCTGTTTACCAGGCCTTTTTGTACTGTTTCCCGCGCTGGACTTTCCACGGGCGGGTTTTCCAGGGGCGGGTTTTATGGCTGCGGTTTTTTTGGCGGCGGACTTTCTGGCTGCTGTTTTCACTACGGCGGCCTCGCCCAGCGTGCTGCCTTCCTGATCCACCAGGTAGCCTGGCCGTCGCTTCACTTCTTCAAAAATACGCCCAACATAAATACCGATCAGACCGACACTGAACATCAGGACGCTGCCGATGATCAGAATCAACAGAATGACCGTGGTAAAACCATCCACGGCATTCCCGGACAGTTTGTCGAACAGTGCCATGCCACCAATCACCAGACTCACCAGAAACGTCAGGCCGCCAAGCAGGGTGACAATCTGCAACGGGTAGGCGGTAAATGAGGTTATTGAATTGATGGCATAACGAAACAGTGCTGTGTTACCCCAGGCTGAGCGTGCCCGGGTAGATTCGGGCACATCAAAAGGAATCTGCACCGCGTCATAACCCATCCACTTGACCAGACCACGGAAAAAACGCCCGTGCTCAGGCAACTGACAGTAAGCGCTGACCACGGATTTATCCAGCAACTTGAAATCACTGTCACCGCGGATATCGAGTTTGGTGAGATAGCTGAACAGGCCGTAGTAAACCTGCACCAGCGCCCGGCGCAGCCGCGTTTCGTTGCCCCGTGAATTTTTGACTGCCTCCACCACCGGTGCACCTGCCTGCCAGTGCGCCACCATCTGCGAAATCAGCTCCGGCGGATGTTGCAGATCGCTGTCCATCACCACGCAGGCATCAAATTCCCGCGCCACGCTCAGACCGGCAAAGATGGCCGACTCCTTGCCAAAATGACGGTTAAGGCGCAACACTTTCAGCAGAGCATCGCCTGCCCCGGCATCGCGCACCAGTGCTGCCGTGTTGTCGGTAGAACCATCATCCACGACAATCAAAGTAAATGTGATACCAGGCACAGCATCAAGGCAGGTCCGTACCCGTGCCATGTTGGCGACTATATTGTCCGCCTCGTTGAGAGCGGGGACGACTACGGCAACAGATTTCATTCAGTTCTGATTCCTTGACCATTCAACAGCGGGGCCATCGCGCACCACACGATTAAGTTCGGAGTATGTTATCCAGCCTTCCGGCGAGGTGTAACGCAGGTAGAACGGTGCATTGTCCGCCAATGTAACCCTTAACTGCCCGGCCGGCGGCAATGGCAGTACGCCAAGTGTATCGGACACTACATGGTAACTGCCATCCTGCCAGGGCCCAAACTGCCAGCTGAAATAGCCCTGCTGATAACTGTATTGCAGTGCCAGTGGTGCCAGCGCACGCAGGCGCTGCTCATGTGCCGCCAGGCGTGCCGGTACATCGGCAGAAATGTCGCGCATGCACTGACAGGCCGCATCGTAGGTATACAGCAGAGACACGTCCTGTTCCGCCAGATAGATATCATCAACCACTGGTAGTGGTGAAGCCTGGCCGCTGATGCGCTGTTTCAGGGTTGTCAGTCCCGTGACAAACCAGTAGGCCGGCAATACGTTGCCCGAGGGCACAAACGCCCGGGTATCTTCGTTGCGCCATAAAAAATCCGCCTGTACATCAAACTCTGTGCCAACCCTCGCCACGGTATGCCGCACCGGCACTGACTGCGTCAGGGTCAGCACGGCGATCACCGGCAGTACCAACCAGGGCGCTGCAGCCAGCGCGGTTCTGCCGTGCCAGGGTCGCAGCCCCAGCGTTGCCGCATTAAAATTCTGCCAGTTCAACTGCCCGCCCAAAGAGTGAGCGACACGGTCGGCGCACCAGGCCAGAGAAAAGCTGAGCATCACCCAGGGCAGCAGCAGATAACGGTCGGCAAGCACAATGCCCGGTGAACGCACCAGCGGCACCAGCGGCAGCAGCACCAGCGCCGCAATCAGCAAGGCACGCCAGGGGATGCGTTTCTGACTGATCATGCAGACGACCCACAGCCCAGCCACAAGCAACACAAACACGGGCCACACTGCCCCCGTCAGCAGCGCCGGGAAACTCGATAAGCTGGCAAGGACATCCGTGATGAACGCAACCGACAGGTATTCGCTGCTGTCGACATAACCACCGCTGAATGAGCCCAGCATGTAACCGCGCCACAAGGCATACAGCAGTGTCATGGCAAAAAACGGGATAGTGGCCCTGATACTTGAGCGCCAGTCAGCCTCAGGCAACAGCAGCAACAAAGCTGGCAAGGGCACGTAAATCTCCTTGGCGGTGATGGCCAGGCCATACATCAGAAGCGCCAGCAGGCATAACCAGATCGTACCGTTACGCAAATAACACACAAAGGCATAGACTGCGATCAGGGCAAACACCAGCCCCTCGATATAGTGCCGAGTCATCAACTGCTCAGCCACCAGCATGGTCGGCAGGCCGATAACAAACAGTACTGCGCCGGCGGCGGCAAATACCGGCCGGCACCACAGTTGCAGGCACAGCAGCAACATGAATGCCGCCGCCGCGATCGCCAATAACTGATGAAGGTAAAATGCGGCGGGCGTCAGGCCAAACAGAATCACATCGATTTCAAAGGAAAAAATCAGCCAGGGCGTCAGATTGGCGGGGGAGAATTGTTGCCAGACCTCTGGCCGGGTGAAATCCTGCCAGAACGAGTATTGATGGGAGTGCAGCAGTATCTGGGTATCATCCCAGCGCCAGTTGGCACCGAAAACACCCGCATTGACCAGCAGCACCAGTACCAGCAACAAAATCGCTGCAAGTCCCGCTCTAAGCAGGTTTGTCATCACTTACTCCCTTTTCTGTAAGCAGCACGATCCCCGGTTTCGCGCCAACACTGCCAATTTGACCAACTTTTTGTTATCTAGGCCAGCAGCGAGCCTTATGGTACTTGTACCGGCATGATTTTACTAACTATTATTTCTGGCCTTGATATTGCATTTCATATTATTGTGAGCGTTGCATACGGTCGGACAGTAGCACTGTCATCCGGCCTGTCATCGACATCTATCAATAACAATACAGGGATCCGAATTATGGAAGTGTTCATTTTTATCGTGTTGATTGTACTGATCACACAGTTCTTCGATTATCGCAAAAGCATGGCCAAGCTCAATGCCAAGGTCGGCGAAGTCAACGAAGGCCAGGTGCAGAGAGAGCTGGATAACGTGAAGCAGCGGCTGGCAGTGCTGGAGCGCATCGTGACGGACAAGAATTATGACCTGAATGAGGAACTGGGCAAGCTGTGACGGGCAGATGACCTGATTCAGCGGAAACCGCGTGAAACGGCGTTTTGTTAACAAAACGTTAACGTTACACCAACCGTTATCTAACTAGTGCTTTCGCGTGTTTCCTGCTCTGCTGCTGTACCTTTACGGTTTTTATCATTGCCGTAAAGGATGACCTATGCCTGCCACACCCATGCCTGTCACCAAGAGATCCGTGCCTGCATCTACACACTGCCTGAGCGCCCTGAGTCTGCTCCTGCTCGCGACTGGCAGCACTCAGGCCCAGCAAAGCACTGATGCTCCCGCGCCTCAGGAAATCCTCATATCCGAGCGCAGCATTGAAAACACCCTGCCCATGGAATTGGCCAATTTTGGTGTTGACCTTGAAGTGGTAACCGAAGAGCAGATTCGCGATCACGCATTTGTCGACGTTGCCCAGTCCCTGGAAATGCTGGTGCCCGGCCTGCACCTGACCACGCAGGCCGGCGCCTTCAGTTACGTCAATGTACAAATGCAGGGTTCGCGCAGCAGCGACATTCTGTGGACCCTGGACGGCGTGCGTATCAACAACCGGCTCTACAACAGCACCAGCCCCGCCGACACCCTGCCCTCCAGCATGATTGAACGCACCGAGGTATTAAAGGGCAGCCACGGCCTGATGTATGGCACCCAGGCCATTGCCGGCGTGATCAATGTGGTCACCCGCGGTTTCTCAGAAACCACGGATGGCAACGTCACCGTGGGCACCGGCAGCGATGGCCTGCAACGCATCAACGGCTATGTGCGCGGCGCCCTGGGTCAGGACAGGCAGCACAAGATGGTGCTGTGGGCGTCAAAGGACAAAAGTGACGGTTATGAGATTTACAACAACTATCAACCAAGCGCGCAACCCACCGCAAGAGAGCGCAAGCGCAGTTACGATGTTGACAGTATCGGCCTGAAATACGGTTTCGATTTCACGCCAGACGTCAGCCTGAGCATGACCGGCATTCACACCCGCGCGGAACTGGGATACCCCAATGTCAGCCGGATGTCGATCAATGATCGCAACGAAGACATCGTCAGTGCCAAGCTTGACTACATCCCCAGTGATACCGCCAAATTTATTGTCAAAGCGTATTATCACGACTGGGACACGGACTATTACACACCACCGAACCCTTCAGACTACTGGGGTTACGAGGACATGGGGGTGTCTGCGGCTACCGAACTGTCACCCGGCGGCATTGTCGATTACCACCTGGGTTACGATTTCCAGACCTATACCGGGCAGGATGACTACCTGTTGATTGCCCGTCAGCGCGAAAAAGTGCACGCTGTTTATGGACAGGTGCGCAGCAACAACGACTTCTCCGAGCGCGCGCGATTTGCCGCTGGCCTGCGTTACAACAACACCGGCGGCAATGACTCCACCGTGTGGAACGCCTCGGGTGTCTACGACATCACGGAAAGCCTGTATGTTCAGGGCATGGTCGCCACCTCGTTCATGTTGCCCAGTGCAGAAAACCTGTACCGCATCCATTGCCCCAGCGGGGACAACTGCACTCACGGTAATGCCAGCCTGGCCCCCGAAGAAAGCGTGGGATACAACCTGGCTGTTGGCGGCCTGTTAACGCTGGCCCGGCGCGATCTGAGCTGGCAAGTGACCGGCTGGGACCGCCGCGTCGACAATCTGATCACGCGGGCGCCGATCCCGGTTGACGAACTGGATCAATACCCGGCCGGGTTCGCTCAGACCTTCACCAACATCAGTGACGAAGTCAAAGTCAGCGGCGCGGAAGTCCTGCTGCGTGGGCCGCTCAGCGATTCTCTGACATTTGATGTCAGTTACACCTACAGCAAAGAGATCAACCGCGGCACCGGTGAACAGATTCAGGACCGGCCACGGCGTCAATACAAAGGTTCGCTGGCCTACAGCTCGCCCATGCTGCCCTTCGGCGCCAATCTGGCGGTGAAATACGTGGGTGACAAGAACAGCGATGTAACCGGTTTCGGTGTGCAGGACTATGGCGACTACTATGTTCTGGACGCAGGCGTTCACGCCTGGCTGGATGATGCCGAACGCCACCGCGTAACCTTGCGGCTGGAAAACCTGCTCGATGAGGAATATGCAACGTCCATCGGGTCTGCGGCACTGACCGGCTCTGAGTCTGCCGAGCGTTTCGGCTGGCAGCGTCTGGGCGTGCCGCGAACGGTGCATCTGAACTACAGTTACTCGTTCTGATCTGACAGCAGACAATTAGCAATGCGAATCATACTGTTAATACATCGTTACCTGGCGGTGGCCGTCGGTCTGCTGATGACGCTGTGGTGTCTGTCAGGTTTTGTCATGATGTACCAAAGCTTTCCGGCACTGAGCAATGATGACCGCCTGGCAGGCCTGCAAACCCTGGACCTGAGTCAGTGCTGCGACCTGGCCGACTTTGCGCCACACGACGAAACCCCGGTGGGCAACTTCCGCCTGGAAATGTTGTTGGGCGATCCGGTCCTGCGCCTGAGTGGGCGGGATGGCATCAGCACGGTCAATCTGCGCAACGGCGAGTCTGTGTCACCGTTGGACGAAGCTGCTGTGCTGCAGGTAGCTCGCGAATTTGCCCAGGGCAATGACCTGGAGGGCACGCCAGAAGTAGCAGGCATTGTTGATATCGACCAGTGGACAATGCAAAGTGCTCGCCGCAATGCCCCGGCCTGGCATGTCACGCTGGGCGACCGGGCAGCGACCGAGATCTACATCAACGGCAGTTCCGGCGAGGTGTTTCAGCGCACCAATCGACGCGAACGGGTGCTGTCCTGGTTTGGCGCCATTCCCCATTGGCTGTACCCTACAGTGCTGCGACAAAACGGCCCGCTGTGGTCACAAATCGTGATCTGGACCTCGGTGCTGGGCACCTTCCTCGCCGCTACTGGTTTGTTTGTCGGGCTCAAGCGCCTGCGGCGAGACCGGCTGAGTAACAAACTGGCGTCACCCTATGTTGGCTGGTGGTACTGGCATCACATCAGCGGTCTGATCTTTGGTGTACTGGTGCTGACCTGGGTGTTCAGCGGCCTGATGACCATGAACCCGTGGGGCGCCTTGAGTGGCAGCGGCGGTGTTGATTATCGCGCGCAGATCACCGGCACCGCGCGCTGGTCCGAGCTGAAACAGTTTCTGCGTGCGATAGACAACGGCGATCACGCGCTCGAAGGCGGCGAGGTAACACAGATTACACCAGCGGTATTCAATCATGAACTGTTCCTGTTGGCACACACCGCAAATAACAGCAGCACACGCCTGAACAGCGGCGCACAGCCTGCCCCGCTCGCCAGCACTGACATTGAGGAGCGGGTGACACAGCTCGACAGCCCCGCCCTGGAAGCTGGCCTGATACATCAGGAAGACAATTATTACTACGGGCACAAGCGCGAGGTTGCGCTGCCAGTATATCGCGTCATCATGGATGACAACGAGCAGACCCGTCTTTATATCAACCCGGACACAGGCGCCTTGCGCAGCCTTGGCAGCACCGGGCGCTGGTCGCGCTGGATTCGCACCGGCCTGCACGACCTGGATTTCCCGGTACTGCGCCTGCGCCCGATCTGGGATATTGTGGTCATTGTGCTGTTGCTTGGGGTCACTCTGGTGTGTGCCACGGGCACCTGGATGGCGCTGCGTCGCATCCGTCGGGACTATCTCATGCTGCGGCGCTGGGGTTAATGCTGCGGCGCTGGCTAATGCTGCGGCGCTGAGGTTAGTGCTGCGGCGCTGGTTATGAAATCGCTGGCGCCATAAACCAGAACGCCCGCTGCTGATATACAGCGGCGGGCGTTGATGCTAACAATCCTGCAGATCAGAAAAGCTTGTTTACTGCGCGGCAACCGGTGCCGGCACCGGGATATCGAGCAGTTCCGGTGCGGTCAGACTGCTGGCCACGTTTGTTGCTGTGGTGATCGCCGACCGGTAATCTCCAGCTGGCAGCTCGACCCAGGACGCTGACGTCTTGTCCCAGACAGCGGTTGTGGTGCGATCTTCGGTCTGGTAAGCAAGCATCAGACGACCAATTCGAGTCATGGTCACTTCCTGCTCAACACCATCAACTTCCAGTGTGGTTTCGTAGGTATCCAGCGTTCGGCCATAGCCGCCTTCAGCCTGATACAAAGCAATCAGCAAATTGAGCTTTTGCGCCAGCGGTGCTTCCGGATTGTCTACCAGACCCCGAATGCGGGCGACTTCCTCACGACGCTCTTCCAGATCGAAGGGCAGATCGGACTCAACAAACGCTTCCATGCTGGACATCATGCGTTCAATAAGATCATTCAACGGCGACGTTTCTTCGTTGGAGATCATGGCGGCATATTCTATGGATTCCGCCATTTCTTCGATCAACTGCTCTTGCAGAGCAATCCGGTTTCGCAGCTGCGCGTTGGTCAGCGTCAGGGCTTCGAGTTCGGTATTGGCCTGTTCAAACTGTTCTTGCAGGGATTGTGCGCTTAACGGAGCACTCAGCACGGCAAACATTACCGCCGCTGCAGCCATAGGCATCGAAGCCAATGACCTGGAAAAGTATTGCAGGGACTTCATAATTATTCTTCCTCGTTGGGGAGCCCCATCTTAAAACAGATAAGGGGACGAAAACAACCCATCGCAGCCTACCTGCCATCGGTCTTTTTACTTATATCCTTCAGACAGTCAAATATGATGATAACAAGCCTACTGGTTATATAGATGACAGGCGACCAACCGGTCCGCATCCGCCAGCGGAATCAACTGTGGCGTCTGCTGGTGACAGACCGGCATCACTTTCGGACAGCGTCCGGCAAAACGACAGCCGGCAGGCACATTGACCGGACTGGGGATTTCACCCTGAATCGCGGTAGATGCGCGATGCCGCTCGGTGGCCGGGTCAGGCTCCGGATTGGAGGCAATCAACACCTCGGTATAGGGGTGCCGGGGATCAAAATAGACTTCACTGGCCTTGCCCAGCTCAACCAATGAACCCAGATACATCACTGCCATACGGTCGCTGATGTAGCGCACCATGGACAGGTCATGGGCAATAAACAACATGGTCAGGCCCATGGATTTTTTCAGGTCATTCAACAGATTGACCACCTGGGCCTGCACCGATACGTCCAGTGCAGAAATAGGCTCATCACAGACCACAAACTCGGGCTCCATGATCAGGGCGCGGGCAATGCCAATACGCTGGCGCTGACCGCCGGAGAATTCATGCGGGTAGCGGGACGCGTGCGCCGCGTTGAGGCCCACCCGCTCCAGCCACTCGCTGACCAGTGCCTGTTTCTGCGTTGCGCCCATCGGGCGGCCACGTAAACCTTCGGCAATAATTTCGCCGACTGTCATGCGCGGGTTCAGTGACGAATACGGATCCTGGAAAATCATCTGCATCTTGTGCGCCAGACGCTGGAAATCTGCTGACCGGTATCTGGCGGGCAACACCTCCCCCCGGTAAGTCAGGGTGCCGGACGTTTTGTCATGCAGACCCAGCAGGGTTTTGCCCAGCGTGGACTTGCCCGAGCCGCTTTCGCCGACCAGACCCAGGGTTTCACCTTCCTGAATACTGAAACTGATGCCATCCACAGCATGCACACGCTGGCCCCGACCCATGTCAAAGAACTTGGTGAGTCTGTCGAGTCTGACGAGTTCTGTCATACCGGCGCTCCTGCAGACGTCGCGGGCGCTGCTCGGTAAAGACCCTCGATGTCACGCTCTTGTTGCGGATGCTGCAACCAGCAGCGGGCATAGTGGCCCGGCCCGATAACAAACGGGGGCGGATTGTCACCCTGACACACCTGCATCGCCCACGGACAACGGGCACAATAGGCACAACCGATCGGAGGCGAAAACAGGTCAGGCGGGCTGCCCGGGATGGGCTGCAGTTGATGCGCGGCATCGGACCGGTTACTGGGCATGGCCAGTTTAAGGCCCAGCGTATATGGGTGCGATGACTTGTAAAACAGGTCATCGACGCTGGCGGATTCGACAATCTGCCCGGCGTACATCACCGCCACCTTGTCTGCCATGCGTGCCACCACCGCCAGATCGTGAGTGATCAGAATGATGGCCATGCCGGTTTCTTTTTGAAGTTCCTTCAGCAGATCCAGAATCTGTGCCTGAATGGTGACGTCCAGCGCGGTGGTGGGTTCATCAGCGATCAGCACGGCCGGTTTGCAGGCAATGGCCATGGCAATCATGGCGCGCTGCAGCATGCCTCCGGAAAACTCGAAGGGGTATTGCCTGGCGCGCTTGGATGCTTCCGGGATCTTCACCAGTTCCAGCAATTCGATGGCGCGGGCAAAGGCCTGGGAACGTGAATAACCACGATGCACTTCCAGCGTCTCCGCAATCTGGTCGCCAATGCGCATGGTCGGATTCAGTGACGACATCGGGTCCTGAAAAATCATGCCAATTTCATCACCGCAGATGGCTTTGCCATCCAGCTGTGACTTGCCCAGAAACTCCTTCCCCCGCAGTTTGGCCGAACCCGTGCGGATGCGACCCGGTGGCATCGGGATCAGCCCCATCACTGCCTGCATGGACACCGATTTACCGCAGCCTGATTCACCTACAATCGCCAGCGTCTGACCGGCATCGACACTGAAACTGACGCCTCGCACCGCCTGCACAATACCGCCGTAGGTGGCGAACTCCACCTGCAGGTTGTCAACGCTCAACAGTTTGTCATTGCTCTCGCGGGCGCTCATTCCGTGTTCCTCATCTTCGCATCCAGCGCATCACGCAGACCATCACCGAGCAGATTGAATGCCAGTACCGTGATGCTGATCATTGCCGCCGGAAAAATAAGTTCATGCGGATGCGTCAACATGGTCTTCAGACCTTCGTTGCACATACTGCCCCAACTCGCCGTTGGCGGTGCCACACCCATGCCGATAAAGGACAGAAAGGCTTCGGTAAAAATCGCTGCAGGCACGGCAAAGGTCAGCGTCACCAGAATCACGCCCAATGTGTTGGGAATCATGTGGCGCAGGATAAGATAGTTTTGTGAGGCGCCTAACAAACGGGCGGCGCTGACGTAGGCTTCTTCGCGAATCTGCAGAATCTGCCCCCGGACCAGGCGCGCGGTGGCCGGCCATGACAGAATGATCAGCGCGACCAGCATGGGCACAATGCCACTTTCGCCCGGACCGATGCCAAACACCACCTGAAACAGAATCATGAACAGCAGGAATGGCAACGCCACTACAAAATCGGCAAAGCGCATCATCAGCGCATCCACACGACCCCCGACAAAACCGGAAGTTGCCCCATAGATCACGCCGAAGGCAACAAAAAACAGCGGGGCCAGCAAACCGATAAACAGTGATACCCGCGCCCCGGCCATCAGCCGCGCCAGCATGTCACGGCCCAGGTAGTCTGTACCCAAAGGATGCCAGGACAGCAATACCTGGTCGCCGACGCGCAGCGAATCCGGGTCATCCACCAGGTTGCGCGCCGCAGCCTCGGCCACCGTGATCACGCGCCGCACCTCGGCGGTGACCGTTTCGTAGTTGCCGGTCAATTGCCCCAGCTCATCGATTTCCGCAATAGAGTAATAGTACGTTTCGGGGGACAGATCGAGCCGGTCTTCGTAGTAGTTCAGGTCAGGATTGCTGAGGGTCGCCAGCGGCAGGCCGAGACTCAGGTAACTTTCCGGCGGGTAGATGTTGCGAAAGACACGATACCCCTGAGCCCCGGGGATGACCTGCCATTTCAGTCTGACGCTCTGCGTATCCGGGTCGGACGCCAGCCACAGGTCTGCATTGGCGGCGGTTTCGCTGGTTGTTGTTTCGCTAAAGCCGTCCCACGCCACAAAAGGCTCGACGATGACAGCCCGCCGATCCGCGCCGGGTGCAATACTGATCTGGTCGATGTCCTGCAGCGCCGGGTTCACCTGCCACACCAGCGGGCCGATAAAGGTAAACACCATCAGGCCCACAATGATGCAGAGCGAGACAATGGCACGTTTGTTTGCCTTGAGCCGGCCCCAGGCGTCCTGCCAGTACGAACGCGAAGGTCGCACCAGTGCGGGCGCTGATGATTGTTCTGCCAGGGACTCAAAGTCTTCGGGCCGCAGTCGGCGAATGACCGGATTATGTTCCATGCTGCATCTGCTCCTGTGCGCGCATCACTGCAACCTGACTCGTGGATCAATCCAGCTGTACACCAGGTCAACCAGTATCACCATGAAGACCAGAAAGGCGCCGTAGAACACGGTCGTGCCCATGATCACGGTATAGTCGAGCTGCTGCACCGCCTGCACAAAATACCGGCCCAGACCGGGGATGGCAAAAACCAGCTCCACAACAAAACCACCGGTGGTAATGGCGGCAATGGCGGGCCCCAACACCGTAATGACCGGCAGCACCGCATTGCGCAGCTGGTGCCGGGTAAATATCCGGGTGGGGGTCAGGCCTTTGGCCTTGGCGGTGCGGATGTAGTCGGAACTCATGACCTCCAGCATCGACGATCGCATCAGACGCGTCATATAAGCCATGGTGCCCAGGCCCAGCACCAGGGCCGGCAATATCATGTGTGACACCGTGCCCCAGCCGGCCACGGGCAGCACGGATACCCCGGTCAGTGTGTTGATATTCACCAGACCCAGTTGACCCAGCGCGGCAAAGACGAAACTCGGGATGGAGATGCCCAGAATAACCAGGAACATGATGATGTAGTCCGGCAGGCGATTGCGAAACAGCGCCGTCAACGCCCCGAACAGGATGCCGCCCAGCGCGGCGAACAGCACAGCCAGTATCCCCAGGGTGGCCGACACCGGAAAGTGCTCGCGAATGATGTCGTTGACCTCGCGATTCTGCTGGGTGTAGGAAATGCCAAAATCGCCCTGCAGCATGTTGCGCATGTAGATGAAGTACTGCACCGTCACCGGCTGGTCCAGACCATAACGCGCCTCCAGGTTGGCGCGGATCGTCGCATTGGTCGCACGCTCACCGGAGAGCGGATCACCAGGAACATTGTGCATGCCAATAAAGGTTATGGTGGCGATAAACCAGACCGTGACCAGTCCCTGCAGCAGACGTTTAAAGGTATACCACCACATAGCAGATTATTCTCCGGGTTCGATCCAGGCATGGGTGAAATCAGTTTCCGCGCCAAACACATGCCGTACGATACCGCGCACCCGGGCGTCGGTTACATAAACGTAGCCCCGTTCGTAGTCGGGCATTATCACCACATCCTCCAGCAAGATGCGCTGTATTTCGCCGAACGCATCCAGGCGTTCCTGCCGGTCCAGTGAACTTTGCGCAATGCGCACCTGGGCGTCCAGCGCCGGATTGCTGTAGCGACCCCGGTTGTTCAGGTTCCAGGACGCAAACAGATCAGCAAAGGTCAGCGGATCGTTGTAATCCGGTCCCCAGCCGGAACCGACCAGATCAAAATCGCCGTCTGTCATTTTTTGCAGACGTTGCCGGAAAATCTGCGCATCAATCAGCAATTCTATGCCCAGATCGCGCCTGAACACTTCCTGATAGTATTCCGCCTGAATTCGGGCGACCGGCGTCTCGCTGGACAAGAACACCAGCGGCGGCAGCTCCTCCAGACCCAGCTCTTCCAGTGCCAGCGCCAGATGCTGTTGCGCCAGCGCCACGTTTGGTGGCGAATTCGGCACCGGGTATTCCTCACGGAACGGCCCGTCCATGCCCTGGATCCAGTTGGGGAACAGACTTTCACCGGGCAGATAGCCAGGCAGCTTGATGACCCGGTTGACCAGTTCGCTGGAGTCATGCACCAGGCTTAGTGCCTTGCGCAGGTTCCGGTTCGATGTCAGCCGCTCTGGCCGGTGATTGAATTCGGTATAAAACACATTCCCCTGCATGAACTGACCGAGCGACCAGCGTTGCAACATGGCCTCATCCAGCATCTCTGAGGTAAGATCGGCAATCACGATCTGGCCGTCCTTGAACAGATTGAGCAGGGTGTTGGAGTCCGAGGTCATATGAGCGTAGTTGATGCCGTCCAGCCTGATCCGGTCAGCGCCCCAGTACATCGGGTTTTTGCGTAGCTGCAGACTGGCGCCGTGCACCCAGCTGGTCATGATGAACGGGCCGTTGTAGAGCATTTCATCGGCATCGGCGCCGTAGCGACCATTGGTCTGGTGGTAGAAAGCTTCATTGACCGGCAGATAGGTGACATAGCCGACCATGCGATCAAAGTAGGCAATCGGCGTTTCCAGCGTGACTTCCAGGGTGAAGTCATCGATGGCTTCGACGCCGATCTCATCAATTGACATTTCACCATTATTGGCTTTTTCCGCGTTCAGAATGGGGTACATGATGAAGGCATACTGGGAAGCGGTTGCTGGGTCGAGCACTGTCTTCCAGGCGAACTCAAAATCGTGGGCGGTGACCGGCTCGCCATTGCTCCAGCGGGCATCTTCCCTCAACCAGAACGTGACCCGCGTACCTTCCTGCTCCCAGCGCTCGGCAACACCGCCTACCAGTTCACCGCTGGCATCGAAGCGCAGCAGACCTTCCATCACGTGATGCATCACCATGCTGCTGACCGCATCGCTGGAGCGCAGACTGCTCATTTGCGGCGGCTCTTCACGCAGATAGGTGGTGATGGTGTTGTTCTCCACATCAACTGCCATGCGGGACATACCGGCGGCACTGCTGGTCAGCCCGGCCAGTGCATTGAGCAGGAACATGGCCGCTACCAGCACGGCAACCGCCGCCAGGGCATAAACTGCCAGTTGCTTTCCTGCTGCCCGGGTCAGTTTATCGCCGGTGGCCTGAGTGACGCCGGTGGCCTGAGGAGTAAAGTCTGTGGGGTCCTTTTGCTTCATGTACCAGCAGATGTCCTGTAGGTCAAAATCACCAAGCCGCAAGCATACCCCAGCCTGACGCTGCGAGTCGATAGATGCCAGACGGCAAATTGAACAGGTTCATAGTTGCCCGGTCAATGCACGCGAAACAGGCCAAAAACGCTCATTTCCGGATGTTTTCTGCCCGCTTTTTACCCTATTCAGAGAGCATCAGTGCTGGATAAAATCGCTGAGTGGCGTAGAATACAGTTCTATAAATTGCCGTGACTGTCAGTATCGTGCGGCGGTATTCATTTCCGGGCCGGACCCGGGTTCATGATCCGGACAAGACAGCAAAAAAGAAGGACACCAACATGCGTAATTCACTGACTGCCAAACTTGCCATACTGTTTGCTGTAATCAGCCTGGTGCTATTCAGTACATCAGCCGTCTATGCTGGCTGGGGCGGCTGGAGTAGCTGGGGCAGCTGGGGCGCCAGCTCATGGTCCAGCTCGCAACACGGCAAATCTGATAAATCCGACAAATCAGGCCACTCCGATAAGTCGAGCAAATGGAGCAAGTCAGACAAATCTGATAAGTCCAAAGGAAAGTGGAGCAAATCTGACAGGTCAGGCAGATCTGACAAATCCGATAAATCTGACAAGTCAGGCAGCGGCCATGGCCACCATGACGATCCGGTAGTGACCATCATTGAGGGTAACTGCGCCATTTTCCGCGCCGGTCAACACACCGCAGTGGGCAGCGTCTGCCTGACCATCATTGGTGACACGGTGAAAGTCAACTACATCATGGAAAATGGCTGGGACCTGTCCAATCCGCACCTGTGGATAGGCGATACGCTGGCCAGCGCACCGCGCACCCGGAGCGGCAATCCGATTCCGGGACAATTCCCCTACAATGCCGATGTTGAAGGTGTAGAAGAGTATACCTTTGAAATCCCGGTATCCTCGCTCAACGTCAATGCTGACCTGCTGTGCACAGACGAATCAGTTCTGCTGGTGGGCGCCCATGGCGAAGTATCCAAGAACGGTAACCACGAGTCGGCCTGGGCCGGTGAGACGCGCTTTACCAAGAAAGGTAACTGGGCAACCTATTTCGGTATTGCACCGGACTGCGAAACGGCCGAACCACCGCCAGAGCTCCAGGTTTGTCAACTTTGGGAAGCCAGCGCGCTGTTCCCGGCTAATGAGTCAGCTACCACTACTCCGACGCTGAGTGCTTTACCTGTTGGTTCTGACATTCTGATCCCGGCAAGCCTGCTTGAGGTCGAGATGACAGCCACCTATGACGGGCGCAACGGCTCCTCACTGGGCGGTGCTGCTGTTATAACGGATCTGGGGCAGGACTACCGGATTACCGATGCAGAACTCTCTGTTCAGGGAGCCGGGGCGTCCCTGATTTCCTACGAAGCACCCAAAACGGCTGAAGGCGTTTACTCCTCAGGCGCAAACGTGGTTCCCTTTAACAACGAGGGCTATCCTGAAGGTAGCGACTTCACCCTGGTGGCACAGGTTAAGGTCTGTGAAATCGACCCCCTGGTGGAAGATGTTGCGAACTGAGTCCTGGTAATCGCCCAACAAAAAAGTCGCCAATTGGCGACTTTTTTGTTGGGCGATTACCAGGCTGTGACTGTCAAGGCACCCGCCGCATCTCCTGAGTATCGCCTTCCGTCGTCTGCCGCATGATATCCTGACCTTCGAACTCCACCCGGCTCACCACTTCCTGCCCCATGGCATTCAGGCGAATATGGTCGTCATCTACCCATTCATAGGGGAAACTGATACCAAATTCGCGCACTGTGACCTGCTCAACGCCGTAATTCAACGTCATCGCCTGCCCCTCAAACTCCGCTTGCCAGGCACCCTGAATCAAGACCTGTTTGGAAGGCCCGGTATTACTGGCACAGGCAACAGCCATCAGGCAGAGCGAGGCATATGAGATCAGTCTGTGTGCACGCATTGGTATATCTCCCTTTATTAGCGCTCGTTTGATTCCAGCAGCGAGTGTAATAGACTACGCGCCATTACACTATGCCCCTTTCAATGTATGCAAAACGGAATGATTAATATGACTGAGCTCAAGCCGGGTGTGTATCGCCACTACAAAGGCCCGCTATACGACGTCATCGGCGTCGCCCGGCACAGTGAAACCGGGGAATCACTGGTTGTCTACCGCCCCCAGTACGGAGAGCGTGGCCTGTGGGTACGACCTCTGGGCATGTTCACCGAGCACGTCAGCGTTGATGGCCACAGCGTGCCCAGATTCGACTACACGGGTAAGTAAGCGCGGGCAGCTGCTCGCTAACCGACTTTGCGCTGTTCTTCCTTGGCAGCAATCTTCTCCTGTCTGCGCTTGCGGATAATGACCGACATCGGTTCCCCGATATGGCTTTCACCGCGCTCGCGCGCCAGCTGCATCTGCCGCTCACGCTCGGCATAACGCTGCAGCTGCTCCTGACTGTGCCGGTCATGGCAATGCGGACAGCTGACACCGGGGCGGAACAACTCTGAACGCTTTTCCTCGTCGGTGATAGGCATGCGGCAGGCGTGACATTGATCATAGGAACCACGCTCCAGCTGATGATTAACGGTCACGCGATTGTCGAACACAAAACATTCACCATGCCACAAAGACTCTTGCTCGGGCACTTCTTCCAGGTATTTCAGAATGCCGCCCTGCAGGTGATAGACCTCGTCAAAACCCTGTTGTTTCAGATACGCCGTGGATTTTTCGCAGCGAATGCCTCCGGTACAGAACATGGCAACTTTTTTGTGCCTGGCCGGATCAAGTGTACGCTCCACAAATTCCGGGAACTCGCGGAAGGCGTCGGTTTCGGGGTTGACGGCATTCTCGAAAGTCCCGATCTGGTACTCATAATGATTGCGGGTATCAATGACCAGCACCTCAGGATCGGCGATCAGTGCGTTCCAGTCTTTGGCCGGCACGTAAGTGCCCACGATATGGCAGGGATCGATGTCATCTACACCCATGGTGACAATCTCGTTCTTGAGCTTGACCTTGGTGCGATAAAACGGGTTTTCGTCGGTATAAGATTCTTTCACCTCGATGGGGCCGAAGCGTTCGTCCGTGCACAGCCATGCCATCACGGCGTCAATGCCGGCACGCGACCCGGCGATGGTGCCATTGATGCCCTCGCGCGCCAGCAGCAAGGTACCTTTCACATGACTATCCAGCATGACGCGGTGCAGAGGGCCCCGCAGGTCGGCAAAATCCGGCACCCGCACAAAGCGGTACATCGCTGCCACAACCACTGACTCTGATTGAATGTCTGGCATACTATTCCTTCTCCTGAGCTGTCTCCGGATCGTAAATCCGGCGCCGCCTGTTTACGCAATGAATCGGGTCATTGCAAAAAAGGCGCGCAGTTTACACCAGATCCAGCTCGTGCTCATTGATTATGCGTAAAAACGCATCACCATATTTATCCAGCTTGCCCTGGCCGACCCCGTTCACCGCCAGCAACTGCTGCCCCGTGAGCGGGCGTAGCTGCACCATATCCAGCAAGGTCGCGTCGTGAAAAATGACATACGGCGGCACATCAAACTCCTCAGCAAGGCGTTTGCGGCATTGCCGCAGAGCCTCCCACAAACGCTTGTCCTGCGGCTGCATATCATGCTCGTGGGGTTTGCCGCGCTTGGCCCGGGCGCTAACCTCCTGCACATCGATACGCAGCAGCACTGACTCCTCTCCGCGCAGTACGGGCCGGGCGCGCTCTGAAAGATAAAGCCCCCCGTAACTGGCATGGTCTACGCCAAGATAACCACGCGCCACCAGTTGCCGATACACCGATTGCCACTGCGCCTTGTCTATATCAGAGCCTATGCCAAAGGTCGTGACACGATGATGTCCGTTGTGCAAAACCCGCTCACTTTCGATGCCGCTGAGAACCTCTATCAGGTAAGCCACACCAAAGCGCTGACCGGTCCGGTAAACGCAGGACAGGGCCTTTTGTGCTGCTTCGGTGCCATCCCAGGTCGGTGACGGATTCAGACAGGCGTCACAGTTGCCGCAACTGTCAGGCGCCTGCTCGCCAAAATACTCACGCAGGGCCTGACGACGGCAACTGGTGATTTCACATAGCCCCAGCATCGCATCCAGGCGCACACGTTCAAGACGCTTGAATTGTTCATTACCCTGCGAGCCATCCATCATCTGGCGCAACTTGATCACATCCTGTAAACCATAGACCATCCAGGCGGTCGCAGGTTCCCCATCGCGTCCGGCGCGGCCGGTTTCCTGATAGTAGGACTCAATGCTTTTGGGCAGGTCCAGATGCACAATAAACCGGACATCAGGCTTGTCGATGCCCATACCAAACGCGATGGTGGCCACCACAATGACACCATCTTCCCGCAGAAAACGTTGCTGGTGCTCAAGGCGCTGGGCTGCGCTCAGACCGGCATGGTACGGCAGGGCAGTAAAACCCTGCTGCTGCAGCCACAGCGCAGTCTCTTCGGTCTTGCGCCGTGACAGACAGTAGATGATACCGGCATCGCCGCTGTGCTCCTGACGCAAAAACTTCAGCAACTGCTGCCGAGGATTGCGCTTTTGAGTGATGCGATACTGGATATTGGGCCGGTCAAAACCGGTGACAAATTGCCGGGCATCGTGCAACCCCAGGCGCTCAATAATCTCGGTGCGGGTGGCCGCATCGGCAGTGGCCGTCAGCGCGATACGGGGCGTCTGCGGAAACCGCTGCTGCAGCACCGACAATTGCAGATAGTCGGCCCTGAAGTCATGCCCCCACTGGGACACACAATGCGCTTCATCAATCGCAAACAGCGCAATGGACAAACCTTCCAGCATGTCCAGGGTACCAGGCTGATTCAAGCGCTCCGGCGCCAGGTACAACAGATCGAGCTCACCCTGTCGCAAAGCTCGCATGACCTGGCCGTAGTCCTCGGAAGAAAGCGAGGAATTGATAAACCCTGCACGCACACCCAGCTGCTGCAAAGCATCCACCTGGTCCTGCATCAAGGCGATAAGGGGAGAAATGATCACGCCCACACCGGGGCGGATGATGGCGGGAATCTGGTAGCACAGCGACTTGCCACCGCCCGTTGGCATCAGCACCAGGGCGTTACGACCGGCCAGTACTTCGTCGATGATTTCGGTCTGGGCACCACGAAAATGCTCATAACCAAATACTGACTGCAGAACAGTCAGCGCAGAAGATGTAGTAGACATGGTTTGTTACAGTCCGGCCTGCAGTCGCTCCCGATAAGCAGGCAGGCGGCCTTTGAGTTTTTCGGTGTTTTCCGGGCCGAGACGCAGAAGCTGTTTCTCCACCGGTGACATATCTTCGATGCGGCCTTCCGCATAAACATACATCACCGAGGGCTTGATCAATTGAAATGGGCCGGTTGCGGTGTCGGCTGCCATGATCCGGTCAATAGCCTGCACCAGCACTTCATCAAAATCCCCGCTGCCCAGCCCCAGCTCAGCATAGGCTTCCTGGAACAGCGGACGCAAGGCCCGGTAAACAGTCATCGCCTGTTCCGGCTCCAGCCCTACCAGGGTGTCAATCATGTCATCGAAGCGACGATATGATGCTGGCTGCATTTCATAAAGATTGTTATCAATTTCCTCGACAACCACGTCGCCCCCGACACCGCGCAGCGGATACTCTACCTGCGGCAGCTCGTCCTGAGCCACATTATAGGTGAACACCACAAACTTGCGGATGATGTCGTCAGGCGCCAGCATGCGTAACAGGCTGGCGCCCAGCTCGAGACCGGCCAGGCGGGATATTACGGCAGTGTCGCTGTCGTTCAGCGCGGGTAGTGGCTCGGCATCGGGCTCAGGCACCTGCTGCAGATCCAGAGCAGGCGCCGGTTCGGTTTCCTGAATCACGATCGGCTCCGCGTCCACCGGGTCAACGGCGGGCTGGGTGACAGGTGTCACCGGGCGCGGCACCGGGCGCTCGATTTCGACGGTCCGGGTGGCGCCCTCGGGGGATTCAAAGGTCAACCCGAGGTAGACCAGAAACAGAACCCCGATCAGGGACAAAACCGCAATTATCGCAAGTGTCTTATGTGCCATAGTGGTATCCATTCTTGCACAGGCTGAATGACAGGAGCAAGACGAACGCGGCAGGCATCATCGTAATGCCTGCAATCATCATGATTCCGCCATAAACGTTTTGTCACCCGCGCGGGCTGCGCTCAACGCGATGCGGTCTGATTACGACGCGGGAAACCCAACTCAGCCATACTGTTGGCCAGGTCGGTGCCGGCGGAACTCGGGTTTGTGGACTTGTCTATTTGTACCACAATGCCCTGTGCATCAATGTAGTAGGTCCAGCGATTGGCGTAGCCACTGGCACCCAGCACACCGTAATCGGCGGTCATGGTTTTGTCCGGGTCCGCCAGCACCGGAAAATCCAGTTCGTATTCTTCGGCAAAATCGGTATTTTTCTCGACACTGTCGACGCTGGCCATGAAGTACGCTACATCAAAGCTCTTGATTTCATCACTGCTGTCCCGAATCGCTTTGCACTGAATGGTGCAGCCCCCGGTGAAAGCGGCCGGGAAGAACGCCAGGATCACCGGTTGTTTGCCAACAAAATCAGACAGACTGTAGGTGTTGCCATCCGACGCCTGCAAGGCGAAATCAGGGGCCTTGTCGCCTACCTCAAGGGCGCCGGCCCCCGACGTCAGAGCCAGGGCACATGCGCCCAGCACCACTGCAAAAACCTGTTTAATTGCCGTTTTCATGTTATTGCCTCTTATTTTGGCATGTCATTGCCTGTTGTTTTGGCATGTCATTGCCGGTTGTTTTGGATAGTTCATTGACCTTACCAACGCTGCAACGAAGAGCGCCGTGCATCACGCTGTAACTCTTTGATGGCTTCTTCGATATTCTGCAACGCCTTCCCGCTATCGCCGGCATGGGCCGCAGCAAAGTCAGGGTTTTCCGCCAGCAAGGCCTCCATATCACGCATCGTGGCCTGCAGACTCATGCGTGTCCGCTCACTCTGCATGCGCCGTTCATTGCCCGCCGAAAACAGATAATCCGGGTTACTGACGCGCTCCTGCCAGCACACGCGCTGAAAGCCGCCACTGCCATTGGGTACTGTACGACACACGGTCTGACTGACATAACGCGGCGTCGGCGAATTGAATTCGGACAGCTGCTGATAGTTGAACTGTCGCGCCACTTCAGCATCGGTCGATGCCATGGCGTAAAGCAACGACCATTGCTGTTCAACATCGCCCCTGTCACGCGCCGATGCCAGCGCCCGCTCGTGCCGATCCTGCAAATCCTGCAAGGCCTGCAGACCCTGCTGGGAACCGGGCCGGGTCAGCAGATTGTAACGCGATGCCTGCAGCTGCCAGTCACTGAAGGATACCAGCGCCGCAACATAGGCTTCACTGTCGGGCTCATGAGCCCTGGATTGCAGATCGAACAGCAGGTGTGCATAAATATCAACCTGCTCCCATGCCTGCAGGCCGAGATTGGCCTGTACCAGTGATTTCAGCAACGAAACCTGACGCTCACCGTACAGGCCATCGTTCACCCTGACCAGTTGCATGGCCTGCTCCAGGGTGCCGTGGGCAAGCTCGAACTCCTCCAGCTCGAGATAGGTCCTGCCCAGATCATCCTGCAGCTCTATCAATGCCGGGTCATAACTGCCCAGCTCATGGCTCAGCCCTTCAATCTGCGCCTGCAGAGCCTGAGCGCGCTCCAGCTTCTCCTGGCGCTGAATCGCCAGGGCAGGATCTTCTTCCGGCTGCGCCGCACCATCAGCCCCTGCACCGTCTTCCTGCGATGCCGACAATGACGTCGACAGCAGTAATAACATTGCCCAGATCAGGCGTCGGCTGGCAATGACCACGGACTTCATACGCATAAGGTTTCCCGGTTGATGTAAAGACAAGACCCGCGGCCCTGCTGACACCATTCATTGTTATCAGTATACGCCATCTCGACCGCACTCAGGCAAATCCTCATCGACACCGTTTTATCCACAATAAATGCATTATAAACAATATGATAAACGCCTTTTTGTCACAATAAATTCATAAAAGCTTTACGCCAATGTCATATCACCCCGTTACTGTAACCCCAATTCTGTCATAGCGAGGTAACCAGGATGAACGCTGTCACTAGACTTCAGGCCCAACCCGCACAGAAATATCGCACCATCTTCATATCCGATCTGCATCTCGGCTTCCGGGGCTGCCAGGCCGACAAACTGCTCGATTTTCTGCGCAGCACGGATTCCGAGTACCTGTACCTGGCGGGTGACATTTTTGATGGCTGGGAAATGAAGAAACGCCCGTACTGGCCACCCGAGCACCAGGAAGTGGTGAAATTGATTCTGCACAAGGCAGCCAACGGCACCCGTGTCATCTATACCCCCGGCAATCACGATGAGTGCGCGCGCGATTTTTGTGGCCACAGTTTTGACAACATTCTGGTACGCGACACTGCGATTCACACCACCGCCGACGACAAAAAACTGCTGGTGCTGCATGGCGACCAGTTTGACACCGTCGTCAAGGTCAGCCCGATGTTGGCGCACATAGGTGCCAGCATGTACGGCAAGTTGCTGATGCTTAACCGTCTGGTTAACGCTGCCCGCAAACTGATGGGCAAGCCTTACTGGTCGCTGGCGGCACACCTGAAGAACAGGGTGAAGAATGTGGTCAGTTACATAGGACGTTTTGAGGAAGCGGTGATCAATTCCACGCGCTCACAGCAGCTCGATGGCGTAGTCTGCGGACATATTCATCACGCCGAAATCACCCGCTTTGGTGACACCCTGTACTGCAACACCGGCGACTGGGTTGAGAGCTGCACCGCGCTGATCGAGCGGCCAAACGGCATGCTGGAGATTCTGCACTGGGCCGATGAGCAGCAGAAACACAACACACACAGCGAGCAACCGGCCCTGCCCGAGGCCGCCTGAGCAACGCTTGCCAGGGAAACGCAGACTGCCAACGGACACCTGGCTGGCAGTCTGTGCGGTTTTGCCTGATAATCGGTCCCCTGTTTATTCAACAGTTTAATTCGCAATGCCCTGGGGGGAGTCAGTTATGCAAGACCATTTAAGTTTTTATATCAACGGCCAATGGGTCAGGGAAACCGACCGCGAAACACTTGACGTCATCAACCCGGCCACCGAACAGGCGTTTGCAAAAATTGCCATGGGCACCGTCAAGGATGTCGATGTTGCCGCAAAAGCCGCCCGGGCTGCCTTCCCGGCCTGGTCACAGTCCACGCGCGAGGAGCGCCTGGCAGTACTGGACAAAATCATCGGCGGCATCAAGGCCCGCAGCGAAGAGCTGGCTCAGGCCATCTCCCAGGAAATGGGCGCCCCCATCAGTTTCGCGCGCACGGCCCAGGTAGGCACTGGTATCGGCCATTTTGCCACCGCACGCGCCATTCTCGAGAGCTACCAGTTTGAGGAAACCCGCGGCAAGACCCAGGTTATCAAGGAGCCGGTCGGTGTTTGTGGTTTTATCACACCCTGGAACTGGCCATTGAATCAGGTGACCTGCAAAATTGCACCGGCCATCGCCACCGGTTGCACCATTGTCATCAAACCCAGCGAGCTGTCACCGGTCAGTGCCATCATTCTGACCGAGATTATCGCTGAAGCCGGTTTGCCCGACGGTGTCTTCAATCTGGTCAACGGTGATGGACCGACTGTCGGCGCCGCGATTTCTTCACACCCGGAGATAGACATGGTGTCCTTTACCGGCTCGACCCGCGCCGGTCGTGAAGTGGCCAAAGCGGCTGCCGATGGCATCAAGCGCGTGTGTCAGGAACTGGGTGGCAAATCCGCCAACATCATCCTGGACGATGCTGCCGACTTCGGCAAAGCAGTCGCAGGCGGCGTCATGGGTTGTTTCGGCAACTGCGGCCAGTCCTGCAACGCCCCGACCCGCATGCTGGTGCCACAAGCCCGCATGGCCGAGGCCATCGAGATCGCCAAAGCGACTGCCGCCAAGGCAGTTCCCGGTGATACCCGGGACGAAAACACACGTATTGGCCCCGTGGTCAGCAAGGCCCAGTTCGACAAGATCCAATCCCTGATTCAGGCCGGTATTGATGAAGGCGCCACCCTGGTTGCAGGCGGCGTCGGCAAACCTGACGGCCTGGACACCGGCTACTACGTCAAACCCACGGTGTTTGCCAATGTCACCAACAACATGGTCATTGCCCGGGAGGAGATCTTCGGGCCAGTGCTCAGCATCATCGGTTACAAGGACGAAGACGACGCAGTTGCCATCGCCAATGACACCGATTACGGACTGTCCGGTTATGTATCAGGTGAGCCCGACCATGCCCGCGCCGTCGCTCGCCGCCTGCGCACCGGCATGGTTCACATCAATGGTGCAGGTCCCGATTTTGCTGCCCCCTTCGGCGGTTACAAGCAGTCGGGCAATGGCCGCGAATGGGGCATTGAAGGTTTCCACGAATTCCTAGAAATCAAGGCCATGATGGGATACAACGCATGAGCCTGATGATCAGCAAACCGGCGATCGATCTGGGTATCATCACCCGCGATGCGGAGGCCATGCTGGCCTTTTACCGGGATCTGCTGGGCCTGCAAGTCGAGGGCGTGATCCCGATGCCCTCGGGCGGCACCATGCACCGGCTGAAGATTGGCGACAGTGTGGTCAAGATTGTGCAGCTGGATCGCGACCCGCCTGCGGATGCGCCGCCTGGCGGCATTCCCGGCGCCACCGGTTATCGCTACTGGACAATTCATATCAGCAATCTGGCAGCGGTGGTTGAGCTTTGTGAACAGGCGGGCCACAAGGTGGTTGTGCCGCCGAAGGTGATACGGCCGGGGGTGACAATTGCGATGGTGGTTGACCCCGATGGCAACTGGCTGGAGTTGTTGCAGGCCGACTGACGCTGCATAAAAACGTAATCGAGAGGCAGGCAGTGCGAAGCAAAAACAGGCTCAAACGCGCAGTTTACACGGAGTAAATGAGCATTTTGAGCCTGTTTTTAACCAAGCAATGTCAACGACAATAGTTTTTAGTGGCTTTCGCTGCCGTCGTGCACGTGACCGTGCTCTATCTCTTCTTCGCTGGCATCACGCACACTGACTATTTCTACAGCAAAATGCAGCGTCTTGCCCGCCATCGGATGGTTGGCATCGATAGTGACCTGGTCACCATCAACCGCGGTAACCACGATGTGTTGCTCGCCCTGTGGGCCTTGCGCAGTGAAACCCATGCCCGGCTCAACCTTGTCCACACCTTTGAACATGTCCTTCGACAAGGTCTGTACCAGCTCCGGGTTGCTCTCGCCATAGGCTTCAGCCGGCGGGATCGTGACTTTGAAGTTCTGACCCGTGGTCTTGCCTTCCATCTCTTTCTCAAGCCCCGGGATCAGGTTATTTGCGCCATGCAAATACGTCAGCGGCTCGCGGCCTTCAGAAGTATCCATGACTTCACCTGCGTCGTTGGTCAGGGTGTAGTTGATACTCACTACCGCATTCTTGCCGATCATTAAACTCATTGTTCAGTTCCTGTATTTAGACTTTAACGGGCGACACCCTAACATTTATCACCCGGGATGTCTTGGCAAGAGCCCGAATATGGGCTTTTTCCCCGTTTTTTTCTGCTTATAAGCACTTTATCAGCGATTTTTGTACTGATCCGCGAAACGATCCTGCAGTCGCCGCATGCCACCGAGCCAGCGATCATAGTCGCCCGCTTTGCGCTGAATATAGGTCAGCACCTCCGGATGGGGCAGACACAGGAAGCGCTCTTCGGCGAGGGTTTCGATAACCGTTTGTGCCAGTGCATCGGGTTCCAGCATACCGTCTACCCCGGCGACGCCACCGCCCCCGGTATTGGCCGTCATGTCAGTTTTTACCGCCTGCGGACACAGCACCGAGACCTTGATGCCACGACTGCCATAGGTAATCGACAGCCACTCGGCAAAACCCACGGCTGCGTGCTTGGTCACGGCATAGGGCGCCGAGCCGATCTGACTGAGCAGACCTGCGGCGGAGGCGGTATTGAGCAGATAACCTTCGCCGCGCGCCAGCATGCCGGGCAGCACCGCGCGGGCCGCGTAGATATGCCCCATGACATTGATATCCCAGATGCGCTGCCAGGCATCGTTGTCGACACTTTCATCACCGGCGGTAAAGATACCGGCATTGGCACAAAACAGGTCAATATGACCGAAGGCCTCGATGGTTTTTGCCACCAGCGCCTGCACATCGCTTTCCTTGCTGACATCGGTGGCCACACCCAGTGCCTGAGTCTGCCCGCCAATCAGCCCGACAACTTCATCTATCCCGGCCTGCTGAATGTCCGCCACCACCACGGCGCTGGCGCCTTCAGCGGCAAAGCGCTGACACAATGCGCGGCCTATTCCTCTGGCACCACCCGTGACAACCACAACCTTGTTTTTTACCTGCATGGACAATTTCCCCTTTTTTACCGGTCCTGATTTACCGGTCCTGTTCAACCAGTTAAGTTACGTGTTATCTGTCTCATCCCCAAGCATAGCCACCTGATCGGCCACGCGGCAAGCAGAAAACCAACTCAAATTGTGCTATCGTCTGCACCGGCTGAAACAGGCCACCCGCCAAAGACTCTAAGGGAGAGCTCACGTGGAACAATATTCCAACCAGTCAGATGCACGGAAAATCGTTATGACTCAAACACCGTTGCATGGACGCAAATTACTGGCCGCCTCATGCGCCGCCGCCATCGCTGCTGCGATGATGCCGGCCCACGCGCAGGACACGGCACCCGCCATTGAAGAAATCCAGGTTATCTCAGCATCGCGCCGTCCGGAAGACCTGGGCAATGTGAATGCCAGCATTGCCATTCTGTCCGAAGAAGAACTAAGGCTGATTTCCCACACCCACATTCAGGAAGCAGCCAATCGCCTGCCCGGCGTCAACATCAACCGCAACAATGGCCAGGAAAGCCTGATCTCAATCCGCTCTCCTGTGCTGAGCGGCGGCGGCGCCTGTGGTGCGTTTTTGCTGGCTGAAGAAGGTATTCCGCTCCGCGCAGCGGGCTTCTGTAACGTCAATGAACTGTTCGATTCGCATTCCGAAAATGCAGAACGCATTGAAGTGATACGTGGCCCGGGCAGTGCCTTTTATGGCTCTAACGCTGTACACGGTATGATCAATGTGGTGCTGCCGGAACCTGATGACCGACGGCAACTGAGCCTGGAAGCAGGCCCTCGAGGCACGTTGCGCGGCAATGCCCGTATCGGTTTTGAAAACGACAATTTCAGTCATACCTTCCTGGTCAACGGCATCAGCGAAGAAGGCTATCGACCGCAAAGCGGCGTTGATCAGCAGAAGCTGTCCTGGCTTTATCAGACCACACTGGCCAATGGCGCAGAGCTGGACGGTGGTATCACCACCACCAACCTCAATCAGGAAACGGCCGGTTACATCAACGGCACCGATGCTTACAAAGACGAAGACCTGCGTCGGGTCAATGAAAACCCTGAAGCGTACCGGGACAACCGCAGCATGCGCGCCTGGACTCGAATCGGCTACACTCTGGATTCCGGCTGGGATGTGGTCATGACACCGTATTACCGCAAAACCGACCTGGATTTCAAACAACACTTCCTGCCCGGCACACCCACTGAAACCAACGAGCACAGCAGTGTCGGCATGCAATTTGCGGCCTACAGAGACTTGAGCGAAAGCACTTTGTTATCAGCCGGTCTCGACCTGGAGTTCACTGAAGGCACGCTGACTCAGAGCCAGGATGGCCCCACCCAGGGCTCGCCTTTCCTGGTCGGTACGGTGCCCGAAGGCAAGCATTATGATTACGATGTCGACGCTACCCAGATAGCACCTTTTGTGCAGCTTCAACACTACTGGGATAATGGTTTTGATATCACCCTGGGCATGCGTTTTGAGCGCATGAACTATGACTACGACAACAACATGCTTAGCGGTCGTACACGCGAAGATGGCACTGTCTGCGGCTTCGGTGGATGTCGTTACAACCGTCCGGCAGACCGCTCCGACACCTTTGCCAATGTAGCCCCCAAACTGGGCATTCGTTACCAGATCAATGACACCCACAACGCTCAGTTCAGGGTGACACGGGGTTACCGGGCACCACAGGCCACCGAGCTGTACCGCCTGCAAAACGACCAGAATGTCGCCGACCTCGATCCTGTGGAAATCGACAGCGTTGAACTGGCGCTGCAAGGCACCACCGGCAGCTGGACCTACGAAGCCGTGGCGTTCTACATGGACAAGGATAATGAGATCATCAACAACGCTGACCGCGTCAATCTCAATGGCATTCACACCCGCCACAAAGGTCTGGAACTGAGCGGTACTTATGCGTTGTCTGATGACTGGCGCCTGAGCGCGGCCTATAACCATGCTCGCCATACCTATCAGAATGATCAGCTGGTCGGTGGCGTCAATCTGAATGGCAACGATGTCGAATCCGCGCCACGCAATTTTGGCACCGCGCAGATACAGTGGACACCCACGAGCACGCTGACCACTGAGCTGCAATGGGTGGCCATGGGCGAGTACTACACCAACCCGGAAAACGCCAACAGCTATGATGGTCACAATGTGTTCAACCTGCGCACTCGCTGGCAGGCTTCGGATGCGCTGACGTTATCAGTGAACATCCTGAACCTGACTGACCGCAAATACGCTGAACGTGCCGACTGGACAACCTTTGGTGGCGATCGCTATTTCCCGGGCGAACCATTACGCGCGTTTGTGGCGCTGGACTGGCGCTTTAACTGATCACCTTGAGCATTCGCCCGGGGTCGTAACAGGCCGACAGGATGAGACACCAACATGAATGACGGATTGATAGCACGACTGGAAAAATTTTTCCGGCTGTCACCGTCGTCAACGGATCTCATCCTGCCGCCTGATCCCGCCGAACATTCATACCGACCCAACCAGCCGATTGACGGCAAAAATCTGCGTCATGCCGGTGTTCTGATTCCCGTGATAAAAGCGGGAGCTGGCACCGAAAGCCGCATCATGCTGACCTTGCGCACCCAGCATCTGCGCAGTCACGCCGGGCAGGTAAGTCTGCCGGGAGGCAGCGCCGAAGCTCAGGATGTTGATATCATTGGCACCGCGCTGAGAGAGGCGGAAGAGGAAACCTGCCTGCCCGCGCATGCCGTTCAGGTGATGGGGACCCTACCGGCATTGATCATGCCGTCGGCCTTCCATGTGACACCCGTTGTTGGCCTGGTCGATGCGGATGTGAAACTGCAGGCTTGTCCGATTGAGGTAGCAGAGATTTTTTACGTACCCACGTCGTTTCTGTTGAATCCAAAAAATTACCGGGTTGCCAGCATGGAATTCCAGAACAGGGAGCGCCGCTTCATGGAAACACACTATGACGGGTATCGAATCTGGGGCGCAACTGCGGCAATTTTGCACCACCTGGCAAAACAGATACATCAACTTGAAGACGGCAGCTAAGCGTCTTTGTCTTCGACAAAACCGTCCATCAGCGCCGCCCGCTCATCTGCAGACATACCGTTAAAGGGTTCGCTCATCTGCGGGTAATGTACGCGGTTTTTCCCTGCCTGCTTGGCCTGCAGCAAATACTGGTCGGTCCGATCCAGAAACGCTTCGGCTGTCACCGTATCGCTGGCACGATACACATCAACCCCGATACTGACCGACATCGGCACAGGATCGCCGTTGTCGGTCCGCAGCTGAATCCGGGTGACACCCTCGCGGATGCGCTCGGCCAGTTGCACCGCATCGCGCAACTCCGTTGACGGCAGCACCAGTACAAATTCCTCACCACCAAAGCGGCACGGAACATCCAGTTTTCGCAAGGAGCGTTTAAAAAATGTGCCCACCGTCTTCAACGCGCTGTTGCCAAACTCATGCCCGTGCTGATCATTGATGGCCTTGAAGTTATCAAAATCAAGCACAATCAGGGAAAACGCGCCACCGGAACGATGCACCCGCTCCATCTCCTGATTTATCGCCCACAGTAAATACCGATAGTTGTACAGGCCGGTGAGTGCATCCGTACGCACCTGCTCAGTAAGCTCGTTGATTCTTTCCCGCAGCTCACAAAGTTCACCAATATACTGGCAATTCGCATCGCAGTCCGGGCAAGGTGGCAACGCACTCATCAGGGGGCGACATCCAGCGGCGGGGTATCTTCAAACAATTCCCGGAAAAAATTCGCCAGCGCCTGCTCAGCGCGGGCATTGGCAGTCTGACTGAAGACAGTGCCAAAGTCCGGATTGTTGGCTGCCGGATTGGTGAACGCGTGTTTGGTGCCACCGTATACATGAACCTGCCAGTCGACGCCCGCCTCTGACATTTCGGTTTCAAAAGCCAGTACCTGCTCGGGCGGCACCATGGGATCATCATGTCCGTGCAGACACAGCACACAGGACTGAATCTTCTGACTCGGTGCGTCACCCTGTCCCAACAGACCGTGCACACTGGCAACACCCTTGACATCAGCGCCGGATCTGGCCAATTCGAGCACCGCCATACCACCAAAACAATAACCAATGGCGCCGATATTGCTGTCATCAACCTGCGACAGCGCGCGCGCCGCCACCAGGGCCGCCTGCATCCGCCGACGCAGCAGCGCCCGGTCCTCAACAAAAGGCATCATCAATGCCGTATTGCCCTCGGCGTCACCCTCTTTGCCAAAAACACCTTTGCCGAAGACATCGGCAGCAAATCCGACGTAACCCAGATCCGCCATCCGCTCGGCGGCAGCGCAGGCGTATTCCCGGCGACCGGTCCAGTCGTGGCCGATCAATACACAGGGTTTCCTGTCAGTGGCATCTTCATCGTAAGCTATATAAGCTTCCAGCACGGTATCGCCATCACGATACTCTATGTATTCCGTTTTCAACATCAGGGTTCTCCTTCGCCGGGATTACAGCTGAGCCAGGATATTATCGGCCGAGCTGACCTCAATACCGCCGGCGGGCTCAACGCCCAGGTAACTGACTTTGCCGTCATCCACGATCATCGCAAAGCGCTTGCTGCGCTTGCCCATACCAAACCCGCTGGCGTCCATGGTCAAGCCCAGCGCCTCGGCAAACTCAGCATTACCATCAGCCAGCATCAACAACTCTTCCGCGTTCTGGGCCTTGCCCCAGGCCGACATGACAAAAGCATCATTGACGGCCATACAGGCGATGGTATCAACGCCTTTTGCCTTGATTTTGTCTGCGTTCACCACAAAGCCGGGCAGGTGAGTCACCGAGCAACCCGGGGTAAATGCACCCGGCACGGCAAACAGAACCACTTTTTTACCGGTAAAAATATCATCTGAAGTGATGTTCTCCGGACCTTCCTTGCCCATGATTTTGAAGGTCGTTGCAGGTATTTTGTCGCCGACTTGAATGCTCATGAAATCACCTTTGATTTGTTTACGCTGTCCCTGAAACAGGACAGTATTCGAATGAATAACACTCAGGAGAATAACACCTGAGCAGGTAGCGTCTGAGCAGATAGTACCAAAATTGTATAAATATACATCTGTGGTATACGCAGCAGAGTTAAAAATCGGTCAATTCGCTGACAAAGAAACTACACCCTCGCCCTTATGGGCATCTTTGATGACCGCATCTATCCATGCCAGATGCTGGCTGACACGCTCGTAAACAACAACGGCACCGTAACGACCGGGGCCCGGCGAGCCAGCCTCTCCGGTCAACTCCCCGACCGCGATGCCGGCAAGCCACATCGTCTCATTCTGCGTCAGCAACGCAGGTCCACCGCTGTCACCCAAGGCGGGGATGCCCTCGAACTCCTCAACCTCGCTGTTATTGACCCGCGGATCATTAAATTCGAAACGCAATCGCTCATCGGCGCGCACAACCGTATTCTGCGCAAAGCGCAGCTGTCCGTCGTCAACTGACATTCCCGTGGTGCCTATCCCGGTGTAACCCCAGCCCAGGAAGGTCATGGCCTGCCTCAGTTCGTCCTCACCCCGATATAGCTCAAGCACCACATCTGCGCTGACTGGCGCCGACAGACGCAGCAATGCCAGGTCAACCTGCCGTGGGTGCAGGTGCTCCGACAATTCGCCTGTCCACCCCGGGTGCAGGTGCAGCGCGTCAATATAATGTGTCTGACGGGCTATCTGTACCGCATATGGCCTGCCTTCGGTCAACGTGGCCTGCAACCCGGTCTCCGAAGCACAATGCGCTGCGGTCAACGCCCATTGCGGCGCCACGACTGTTGCCACACAGACTTTGCGCCGCCCCTGCTGCGCCAACGGAAAGACGCCGGGGTAGTCGGCTTCACTGGCGAGGTATCGGGTGTATCCGGTATCATGCCTGATCACGATGGCGTTTACCGGCGCGAACGCCAGGCACAGCAGTACAAAGCAGATTTCCGGCGCACCGGGTACCTTTTTCGACCTGATTTTTTTAATCGAGTACATCAGGCAGGAGTTTGTCATGAGCAATACCAGTGATTCAAAACAGGCCAAACGTGAACAGGAGCGTGAATACGAGAAATCCGGCCTCTACCCGGACAATGAAAAACCCTTCCGTATCCTGGCGCTGCTCGGCTGGCTCGGAGTTGTCGTGATCTGTCTGGCAGGGGCAGCGGCAATTCTGGACATCATGCTGCTGTAGAGGCGGTTTTTACGATCAGCCCATCTTTTACCAGCAGCCCATTAGCCGCGCGGGCGCCGGCCGGGGCGCAAACTGGGCAGCTCGCGTTTTTTGTTCACGCTGCGAAGAATTTTGGCCAGCCGATAGGCAACAAGGATAACAGCAAGCACAATAAACCCGAGAATGCTCGCAACCAGCCACTGCTCGTGGGTCCAGGTACCAGGACTTGACCACACTTCCGACATCACACAACCTCCTGCGGATAACACCAATGTCCCGGTATTATGCGGCAAGCCCGAAACGAAGACCAGAGCAGCCCCAATGTCAGCCTCTGCGGGCTGCTGGTGACTCTGCCCTCAATTATTTGCCGAAGCTGCCGCTAAATCAGTCAGACCGGCACAATGTACAGCAGGAAACCACCCTATGACCAATACCGCCCTCGCAGAGCAAGCCTCAGGCAAAGCACATGACAGTACCGCGCAGCTGATCAAGCACGTGAGTTTTACCCTGGGTGGGGAAACCTACGCCATCAACGCTGCCCGGGTAAATGAGGTATTACGATATACCGAGATTACGCCTGTGCCGGGAGCACCGGCGTTTATCCTGGGCATTATCAATCTGCGCGGCAATGTTGTCACCGTGATCAACGGCCGTGGGGTGTTCGGTCTGGCGAATCAGGCCATATCAGAACAGTCGCGCATCATCGTGGTCGAGATTGAGGATTTTGTGCTGGGGGTTGTGGTAGACAGGGTATCGGCAATCGTGGATCTGAACGCAGGGGAGATAGAAATACCCCCGGCCACAGGTAACGAGGCAGCTGCAAGGTTCATCCACGGGGTCTATAATGAAAATGATCAATTGCTGATTCTGGTGGATTTCAGCCGGGTTGTTGAGCTGCTGCCGCGCTGATCACCCATGGTGCATCACTGACGCCACCAGGTTTTCGATTTCCCGGATACGCTCCTCGGTATCGTCGAGCGCCAACAGCTGCTGCTTCTGATGCACCGGAACCGGAAGCAGTTCGCTCAGGCGCCAGGCCAGCTGACGTCTGTCCTCAAAGTCGATCGCCAGGTCCAGACTTTCGATCAGGGGGTGTGCCGACAGGTCCCGCAGCAAATCCACCAGCGCCTGGTGCTGCCCGGTCAAGGGCAACGCCGGCTGACCCAGGAAGTCTTCCCGGGCAAATTGTACGGCTGCCATCAACAGATTGTCATCCCGGGTCCAGCAGTCCCGGACCGTAAATTTGTGTCGTCCTTCCACGGTAATGCCCAACAGGCCATTCGGCAGTTGGTCCCAGTCCACGATGCGGGCATACATGCCAACGCGCTCCACCTGCTGACTACTTCCGGGCTTTACCACTTCCGCACCTTTGCTGATAAGGCAAATACCAAACCCGGTATCGGTTTTCATGCAATGGCTGACCAGATCGATATAACGCTGCTCAAATATCTGCAGCGGCAGGCGCCCGCCCGGAAACAGCACGGATCTGAGCGGGAACAGCGGTATCAGTTCGGGCTCTTTCATTGCAGACATGGCAGCAACTCCCTTCAGGCCAGCGCTGACAATAATTTTTGATGAATACCACCGAAGCCGCCATTGCTCATGATCACAATATGGTCACCGGCACGGCAATGCCGGCTGAGATAGGCAACAATGTCATCAACGCTGTTGAAGTTCAGGGCCGGCACCGGACTTTCGGCGATAATACCCTCAATATCCAGACCATTCCCTGCGCCCGACATCCATAAACACAGATCGGCAGCGCGACAGGATGCCGCCAGACAGCTCTGGTGCACACCCATTTTCATGGTTGCTGAGCGCGGCTCGATAACAGCGATCAGGCGGGTACCCGGAATCTGGTTGAGACGCTGACGAATACCGTCCAGGGTGGTCTCAATAGCCGTGGGGTGATGGGCAAAGTCGTCGTAAACACTAATGCCCCGAACCTCGCCGAGCAATTCCATGCGCCGCTTGACGCTGGCAAACTTGCCCAGCGCCTCACAGGCAAGCGGGATATCCACACCCACATGATGCGCCGCGGCAATCGCCGCCACCGCGTTACAGACATTGTGCCGCCCGCTCAATGACCATGTCAGCCTGGCCGTGACGGTACTGCCCAGGTGGCTGGTTTTGCTTATATCACATACGCCACCATCGGCTTGCAGCAGGCGCACCCCCCAGCCACTGGGTTCCGGGCCACGACTGTCATCACGTTCGCCATCAAGCAATGCAAAACTCTGGGTCGGCGTCCAGCAGCCCTGTTCCAGTACCTGCGCCAGCGCTTCGTCGAAACGTGGCCGTATGATCAAACCCTCGCCCGGCACAATCCTGATCAGATGATGAAACTGCCGCTGAATCGACGCCAGGTCCGGGAAAATATCGGCATGATCATATTCAAGATTGTTCAGAACAAGTGTGCGTGGCCGGTAGTGGACGAACTTTGAGCGCTTGTCAAAAAAGGCACTGTCATACTCGTCAGCTTCTACCACAAAAAAATCACTGCCTCCCAGGCGGGCAGACACCGGAAAGTTTTTCAGCACGCCGCCAATAAGGTAGCCGGGGTTCATGCCAGCGTATTCCAGTATCCATGCCAGCATGGCGCTGGTGGTGGTCTTGCCATGGGTGCCGGCAACCGCCAGCACCCATTTGCCCTGCAGCACATAGCGTGACAACCATTCCGGCCCCGAGCAGTAAGGCAGCCCCTGGTTCAGCACATATTCAACCGCGGGATTGCCGCGCGACATGGCATTACCCACCACCACCAGATCCGGGTGTGGCTGCAGATGCGCCGGGTCGAAACCCTCACAAAGCCGGATGCCCTGTTCTTCCAGTTGCGTGCTCATGGGAGGATACACATTGGCGTCGGAGCCACTGACGCTATGCCCAAGCTCCTTGGCCAGCACTGCGAGGCTGCCCATGAAGGTACCGCAAATACCAAGGATATGAATGTGCATATAAGTTCCTGTAAGCTATTTTGATTACTTTACCAAATCTGTCCTGGCAAATCTGTCCTCACCAGACACAAATAATATGGCGATAGCACATGGCAAAACCTGACTCCCGGCCCCGACCCGGCCTGCTGCACTTCGCGCAGAGCGTATACGCCCTGCCCGACGTTCAGACATTGTGTCTGCGCTTGCAGGACGAACAGGATGTCGATGTGGTTCTACTGTTGATGTGCTGCTGGCATGGTTGCTGCCGGGGTTTACTGTCGCAGGCACAGTTTGAACAGGCAGCGGCATTTTCCGGCACCTGGACCCGTCAACTGGTAAAACCACTGAGACAATCACGGCGCTGGCTCAAATCTCATCCCTCTGCTGCCATCGGCGTACCCGGCGCCGACCAGGAGGACTTGCGCCAGCGCATCAAGGCCATAGAGCTGGATGCTGAATTCATGCAGCTGCGGGCACTGGCGTCAATGTTCGCTGATGTTGAGGCAGGCCATGGTGACGCAGCAACTGCGGTTCATGCAAATCTCGCACTGTATGCCCGTTTGCGGGCGCTGAACCTGGACGACCGGATCATGGCAACATTGACACAGGCCAGTCTTCACTGCGTTTGACTGCCGGTTGCAGCCCCTTGCCAACGTTTGACCAGTCCCGACTCGATATCAAACAGATCCAGCACCCGGCCGACGCTGTGATTAATAATATCATCGACGGTCTGAGGCCGGGTGTAGAGCGCGGGCATGGGCGGCGCCACAATCGCGCCCAGCTGGCAGGCTTTCAACAGCAGTTCACAATGACCAACGTGCAATGGCGTTTCGCGCGGCATCAACACCAGCCGTCGCCGTTCCTTCAATACCACATCAGCCGCCCGGGTCAGCAGGTTGTCGGCATAGGAATGCACAATGGCCGACAGGGTTTTCATTGAGCAAGGCGCGACGATCATGCCATCGGTGCGGAACGAGCCGCTGGCAATGCTGGCAGCCAGATCTTTGACCGAATGTACCTCATCCGCCATGGCCATCACCGTGTCGGCCTGCCAGTCTGTTTCCAGGCTGATATTCAGGCGCGCCGCGCCGGTCAACACCAGGTGAGTCTCGATATCGGGCGCTGTTTTCAGCACCTCCAGAAGCCGGATACCGTAAATAAGTCCACTGGCACCGGACATCCCTATAATCAAACGTTTCATTGTGCATCCTGTATGGTTTAATGGCTGCCTGGCCTCGACAACTCAACATCACCGATTGCCAAGCCAACGGGCACTTTGTAACATTATGCCCGACACAGCTCATATTGCACTATTTCCTCACAATCGGGGTTCCTCACAACCGGGGTTCCTTACAGCCGGGTTCGTTACATGCAGGCAGCAAACAGGTTTTTCCATGGCCAAAGCTAATTTATTCTACGCCCAGTCAGGCGGCGTCACCGCCGTCATCAACGCCAGCGCCTGCGGGGTGATTGAAACCGCTCGCCAGCACAAGTCCGACATCGGCAAGGTCTATGCCGGCAAAAACGGCATTATCGGCGCACTCACCGAAGAACTTATCGATACCAGCAAGGAGAGTGCCGCCACCATCGCGGCACTGCGTCACACACCTGCAGGCGCCTTTGGTTCATGTCGTTACAAATTAAAAAGCCTGGACGACAACCGCGCCGAGTATCAACGGCTGATGGATGTATTTCGCGCGCACAACATTCGTTATTTTCTTTACAACGGAGGTGGCGATTCGCAGGATACGGCAAACAAGGTGTCCATGCTGAGTCAGAAAGAAGGTTTTCCGATCACCTGTATTGGTATTCCGAAAACTGTGGACAACGATCTGCCCATTACCGATAACTGCCCGGGCTTCGGCTCAGTGGCCAAATATGTGGCGGTTTCCATCCGCGAGGCCGGACTTGATGTTGCCTCCATGTGTGAAAGCTCGACCAAAGTATTTGTTATGGAAGTCATGGGTCGTCACGCGGGCTGGATTGCGGGGGCGGCCGGACTGGCTGCCGAGCAGGAAGGTGACGCACCGCATATCATCATATTTCCCGAAATTGCCTTTAACAAAGCAGCGTTCATGCGCAAGGTAAAAGCATGTGTCAAGCGATTCGGTTATTGCGCTGTGGTGGTTTCCGAAGGAGCCCACTACAGGGACGGTCAGTTCCTTGCTGATGCCGGCGGCAAAGATGCGTTTGGTCACACACAACTGGGCGGCGTGGCGCCCTTCCTCGCCAACCTGATAAAACAGGAACTGGGTTACAAGTATCACTGGGCGGTTGCCGATTATCTGCAACGCTCTGCTCGCCATATCGCTTCCGCAACGGATGTTGAACAGGCCTATGCCATGGGCAAAGCCGCAGTGGATTTTGCCCTGGCGGGCAAGAATGCAGTCATGCCAACCATTGTCCGCAAACCTGGCAAAACCTATCGCTGGAGCGTAGGCGAAGCGCGCCTGGCGGATGTTGCCAATGTCGAGAAGCCAATGCCGCGTGATTATATTACGAAAGACGGATTCGGCATCACGCAAAAAGCCAGGGATTATTTTTCACCGCTGATACGTGGTGAAGATTATCCGCCCTATAAAAATGGCCTGCCGCAGTATGCGCGCCTGAAAAATGTTCTGGTCAACAAAAAACTGCCGACCTGGAAGCCCTGACCGCTCAGGGCGCCAGGCGATCTATCTGCCACTGCCCGCCCGATTGCAGTGAATACTGAAAACGGTCGTGCAGGCGGTTGGCGCCGCCCTGCCAGAATTCCATACGTGAGGGCCGTACCCGGAATCCCCCCCAGAAGTCCGGCAGAGGAATGTCCTTGTCGGCAAATTCTTTACTGACCGAATCAAACTGCCGCATCATGACGTCGCGCGATTCGAGCACCCTGCTTTGCGGCGAAGCCCAGGCGCCCAGCTGGCTTTCGCGGGGCCGACTTTGAAAGTAGGCTCTGGATTCGTCAACGCTGACTTTTTCTGCCACGCCACAAACCAGCACCTGGCGTTCAATGGGATGCCAGGGGAAATGCAGGCTGACGTTGGCGTTGACAGCCATATCATGCGACTTGCGACTTTCATAGTTGGTGAAAAATACAAAGCCGCGCTCATCAAAACCTTTCAGCAAAACCACACGCTGACCCGGTTGGTGATTTGCATCCACGGTCGCGAGCACCATGGCCGTCGGATCCGGCAACTCCATTTTGACGGCCTGCTCCATCCACAGCATAAACTGATCAACCGGGTCCGGTTTTAGTTGTTCACGCGTCAGGCTGCCGCTGAGATACTCGCGGCGAATTGATTGTAAATCCATGATTGCTACCTTGTCGTTGTTCGCCGTAACCGTAGCCCGTCAGCGGATAAAACGGCCATACTGCCAGTACTGATCCCGGCGGGTACCCGTGGGGTAGTAGAACGTGCCGTTGCCGTGTTTTTCGTTGGCATAAAACTCACCGACGTATCTGGCACCATCTGGCCAGCGATAGGTGCCGGATCCTTCATACAGGTCTTCAACAAATTTGCCTGTGTAGTTTTCGACATTGTTCTGCAGCCATTGCTCTGAATGCTTGTTTGGTGACCAGTTCTGCACACCAAAAAAATACGAACCCCGGCCATGTCGAAGATCGTTCTGCCACTGACCAATATACAAATTGGACACACCATTCCAGTAAGTGCCCCGGCCTTCCCGAACACCCATCACCCACTCACCGTCGTAGTAGGCCTGTTCATTGCGACTGACCATGAATTCAAGACGTCCGTTGCCGTGGAATTCACCCTCGCGGAAATTACCTTCGTATCGATTGGTGCCCAGCTCTGTGCGAATCTCGAGAATGCCATAACCGTTCTCGCAGTCCCCGTATGCGCACTCGCGACCCAATTCTGCAGGCGGACTGGCCAGCCAGCTTTGCGCCAGGGCTGCAGGCGCCAGACCGATACCCAGCACTAGCGCCAGTGCACCACTTGCCACCACGCTGGTCACTGACCATCGGTGACATGCGTTAATAACCCGTGACATCTGTCGTCTCATATTTGTCTCCTGTTAACACACCGCGTCCGGAACAGTCATGTCGACACCCTCATGCCGACAACTGGCGGAGCACCGCCAACGGGCTGGTATTGACAACTTTTCGCGTCGCCGCCACGCCCAGCGCGGCAATAATCACTGTCCCTGCCACAGGACCGGCTATCCACACCCAATAGTGCAGCGAAAAGGTCTGCTGGAACACTTCTGTCTGCAGATAATACAGGCTCAGCTCCGCACCAACCGTGGCGATAACACCCGCCAGCAGCCCGATAAAGGCGAACTCGATCAATAATGACGTCATGATCAGTTTACGCCCGGCCCCCAGCGTACGCAGGATGGCATTTTCCCGGAAGCGCTCATCCAGAGTGGCATTCACACAGGACAACAGCACCAGCGCACCGGCAATCAGCACCAGAGCGGCAATCAGTTCGATCGCCGAGCTGACCTGGGCAATGATACTCTGAATCTGCTCAATGAGGGCATCGACTTCGAGCACAACAATTGTCGGGAACTGCCTGAGCAGGTCATTCAGCAACAGCTTTTCCTGATCCTGCAGCAACAGGGTTGACAGGTAGGTCGCGCCCAGGTGATCGAGTGTGCCCGGCGAAAAGATGAAAAAGAAATTGGGCTGCATATTGTCCCAGCGCACAGTACGCATACTGTCTACAACAGCGGTAACTTCCTGTTCATTAACTCGAAACACCAGCTCGTCACCCAGATTGACACCAATGCGCTCAGCGTAGTCCTGCTCTACCGACACCCGGCCGGCACGGGGGCTATCCTGCCACCAGCTACCCGCGACAATGTCATTGTCCGGCGGTAGCTGCGCCGTCCAGGTAACCTGACGATTCTCCACCCGCTGCGGCCTGTCCGCGCCTTCTGTGCCATCTTCTCCGTCAGGCAGCCCCGATTCGTTGTCAGGCTCTTCGCTGCCCGCGCGCTCGGTCAATGTTGATCTGCCCTGTTCCTCATCATCATCGCCCCACGGCCGTCGAACGGGCTCGTCGTTGACAGTCAGGAGCCCCGCCGACACCATCGGATAAAATGGGTTGGCAGCAACGTTGTTGTCCTGCAGGAACGACTGCATGCCCGCGACCTGATCATCGGTAATATTCATCATAAAATGATTCGGCGTGTCCTCCGGCAACTGCGCCTGCCAGTCATTGATCAGATCTGTGCGCAGCAGCGCCAGCGTCAACAACGACATGATGGTCAATGAAAACACCAACACCTGCAGCACACTTTGCCGTCGTCGCCGGCGCACCGCTGACATCGCCAGCATCCAGGCACTGCCCGCACGCATGCCCGCGGCAGACCCCGTACGCAACAAAAGATACGACATGGCGCTCAATACCAGAGCGACCCCTGCCACGGCAGCGACCAGGAAGAAGCTGATCAGCAAGTCCTGGCTGTACCAGAGAATCAGAACCAGCGCCCCGGCCATACCAAACACATAGGGCAACGAAGTACTCAAGGGGGCGTCCGCGAGATCTTTACGCAACACCCGCAATGGCGAGGTGTGTTTCAACGCCAGCAGCGGCGGCATGGCAAAAGCAAACAAACAGATGAAGGCGGTCAATGCACCCAGCCAGAATGGCGTAAAGGAAGCCGATGGCAACTCAACCGGAATCACCGACTGCAGCAGAAGCAATATGCCTTCGTGCACCAGCCAGCCCAGCGCGGAGCCTACCACGACTGCAATAATCAACAACGCCAGCAGGATGCCAAAGTAGATGGCTGATATCTGGTTCGAGGTGCAGCCCAGTGTTTTCAGAATGGCCGCGTAGTCAAAATGACGTTCACTGTAACGCCGTGCCGTCAGGGCAATGGCAATGCCCGCCAGCAGCACTGCAAACAGACTGCCCAGCAGCAAAAAGCTCTCACCACGCGCCAGTGCTTCGCTCACTTCCTGGCTTTCATCACGGACGTCTCGCAGCCTGAAATCACCCGCGGACTGTTCCTGCACCCAGCCGGCAAACACATCAAGCACCTCAAGCTGACCGGCAAACAGATAACGGTAGGTCACCCGGCTGCCCGGCTGAATGATGTCGGTTACCGGCACGTCATCCAGATGCATCAACACGCGCGGACCCGCGTTTTCCATCATGCCGCCCTGCTGCCGGTCCGGCTCCTGCACCAGCACCCGGCTGACAACAAATTCAGCATTGCCCACGTACAGGGTATCGCCAATGTCTATGCCCAGGCTGGGCAGCACGCGCGACTCAACCCAGACCTCTCCGCGCGCGGGTCCGCCGGTTTCGGTGTAGGCAGTACCGAAGGGCTGATCTGCCACACGCAGCTCCCCGCGCAGTGGATAGGATTCGCTCACCGCCTTGGCGGCGACCAGCAGATTGCCCTGGTCGGAGAACACCATGGAGGCAAAGGCCTGCACTTCGGCAGTCGCCAGCCCCCGTTGCGTCGCTTCCTGCAGCCAGGCTCTGGGCGGTTGTTGGCGCCCGCTCAGCACACGGTCAGCCGCCAGCATGGTGGCGGATTCCTGCAACAGCGCACGCTCAAGTCTATCGGTGAACAGGGCAATACCGCTGACCGAGGTGACGGCCATGACCATGGCCAGCAGCAACAGACGCAACTCGCCGCCACGCCAGTCGCGCCACAACAGTCGCAAGGCAACCCGCATCAATGTCAGTGGCGACGCAGAAACCGCCCGGGAAGATTCAGACATCAGCCGTTGCTCCGACATCAATGCGGACGTCTTCGGTGATTTCACCAGCCACCAGACGCACCATGCGACTGCAGCGCTGTGCCAGGCGGTCATCATGGGTCACCAGCACCAGCGTGGTACCGAACTCCTCATTCAGGGAGAACAGCAAATCGATCACCCTTGCGCCAGTGGCTGCATCCAGGTTCCCGGTCGGTTCATCGGCAAACAGGATTTTGGCCTCGGAGGCAAAGGCACGGGCGATGGCAACCCGCTGCTGCTCACCGCCCGACAGCTGATTGGGGTAATGCTGCACGCGCGACTCCAGCCCGACTCTTTGCAGCAGGCGGGCAGCCTTGTTGCGCGCATCGCTGTCGTTCTTAAGCTCGATGGGCAGCATCACATTTTCCAGTGCCGTCAGACTGGGCAACAGCTGGAAAGACTGAAACACAAAACCCACGCAGCGGCCACGCAGCCGGGCTCTCTCTTCTTCATCCATGGTGCTCAGGTTATGCCCGTCAAGCATCATGTCACCCGAGCTGGCACTGTCCAGTCCGGCCATCAGGCCCAACAGGGTTGATTTGCCGGAACCGGACACACCCACAATGGCTACCGCCTCGGCCGCCTCAATGCTCAGCGAAATATCATTCAGTATCACCAGCTGGCCTTCACTGGTAGACACCTGCTTGGACAGGTGGCTGGCTTCGATCATTGCTGTCATACAGATTATCGCCTCTGAGTTGAAACTGTGCCCGACTGGCAGGCTGTGGTAAAACCCTCTGCAAGCAGACAGTTGTTACGAGCGCAGCCATGGAACCGGTTCATTGTGCTGGACCGGGATTGAATCCGCGACGTATACACAGTACTTTAACTGTTAAACGCGGGGCACATACACCGCCTGTCGCCGAAATAGGCCATTGTACCGACTTATGAACGTTAAATCGCTGATCTGCAGACTCATCCGACCGTGCCGCCGGACATGCCGGACATACAATCCCGGTGCCGTGCGCCACGCCGTGCTTGGCATTTTAATGCTCCTGGCCAGCATGGCGGCTGCCGAGGACGACAATGGTGTCGTGCTGGTGTTCGGCGACAGCCTCAGCGCGGCGTACCGCATGGATACAAATGATGGCTGGGTCGCCCTGCTGCAACAGCGCCTGCGCGACGAGGGCATGTCATTGCGCGTCGTCAATGGCAGTGTCAGCGGCGAAACCACGGCCGGCGGACTTGCGCGACTGCCGGCCATGCTTGATGGCCATGAACCGGACATTGTCATTCTGGAACTGGGCGGGAACGACGGCCTGCGCGGACTGCCAGTGAGCAGCATTCGCCAGAACCTCGAACGCATGATCCAGCTCAGTCAGCAGGCCGGCGCTGAGGTCATTCTGGCTGGCATACAGATACCGCCCAACTACGGTCCGCGCTATACCGGACCTTTTTATGCGCAGTACCAGGAGCTGGCCGATGATTACGGACTGGTACTGATTCCCTTCCTGCTTGATGGCATTGCGGAGAACCCGGCACTGATGCAGGACGATGGCATTCACCCCACTGCCGAGGCCCAGCCCATGGTTGTTGATATTGTCTGGCCGATACTGCAGAGCGTGCTCAGGGCAGAGGGTCAGCCCTGACCACCGGTCGCTGATCTGACATCAGCATCAGCATGGCGGCCGCCCCCAGATTACAGAAAGCCATCAATAAAAATGCATTGTCGTAGTTGCCGAAGCGGTCGTAATAGGCTGCCGCCAGCACCGGCCCGAGTGCCGTCAGGGCAAAGGTAAAAGGCATCGCCGTGGCCCGCACCGAACCCAGATAGCGTCTGCCAAAAAATGTCGCCCAGATCACTTCCTGCAACGGAATCAGTCCACCCCAGCCGACCCCCATCATCAGGAATGCGGCATATACCAGAAACGTATTCTGCGCCTGCACCGCCAGTACAATGATGATCAGCGAAAAACCGGTGATACCCGCGCCAATGGCCGCCAGTGGTTTGGCGCTGTAGCGATCAATGAAAAAGCCCCAGAACGGTTTGCTGAGAAACGAAGGAATAGAGCTCAGCGAAATCATCGAGGCCGCAATAAATTTCGAATAACCGGCATCGGTCATGAAGGGGACTGTCTGCAGCAGCATCACGGTAATGGAGATCTGAAACAGTCCAAAGGCAACCACCAGCGCATAAAAGCGCCCGGTGCGCATGGCCTGTCGGCGCGTCATGGAGCTGGCATAGTCAAGACGTGCCTTGTCGCCCATTTCAGATGCCATTTCATCAGCGCTGTGTCCATCCGGATTCATCGCGTAGTCTTCCGGACTGCGGCGGATGACCAGGGCAGCTGGCAGTACCAGTATCGCAGCACCAACGCCCAACACGTGCCAGGCCTGACGCCAGCCAAACATGTCAACCAGCCAGGTGGTCAGCACAGGCAACAACACGCCACTCAGTGATATCCCCATCGCAGCGAGGGCGACTGCTCGCCCTCTGCGTTCAACAAACCATTTGCTCAGTGTGACATTAACAACCAGATTGCCGATCATGGCGGCACCGATGGTCAGAATGACGCCATTGATCACGACCCACTGTGTCAGTGTCTGCACACTGCCCAGCGAGAAAACCGCGATGGATAGAATGACCCCGCCCACAAGAATAAACGGTCGTCCGCCGTATTTATCGACCCCAGCGCCGATAAAAAAACCCGTGAATGCCGCTACCATCTGACCAATGGAGCGTGCCGAGGTGAACTCCGCTCGTGTCCAGTCAAAGGTCTCTGTCATCGGAATCAGGAAAGGACCAATGATGTAGTTCTGCAATCCGACGGCCGCAAACTGGGTGACAAAAGCGGCAGCTACAATCCAGTAACCGTAAAAAACCGGGCCTTTACGCGCCACAGTTGGCAGCACCCGGCGTAGCTTGCGGGGCGGCTCTGGTAATCGCCAGGTAACGACGCAGTACCTCGTCCATGCCCAGTTCCAGCGACTCAACAATCAGGGCATGACCGATGGACACTTCCAGCACCTGACCGCCCGCCAGGAAGGGTGCCAGGTTGTGCAGATTGAGGTCATGGCCAGCGTTGACGCCAAGCCCACAAGCAACCGCCCGGTCGGCCGTGTCCAGGTACGCCTGTAACACGGACTGCGTCCGGTCTTCCTCCCCGGCCGCATACGTCCGGGCATAGTGTTCGGTGTACAGTTCGATACGATCTGCACCAACTTCTGCAGCCAGTTCAGCGGCAGCCGGGTCCGGATCCAGGAACAGGCTGCTGCGCACGCCCCACTGCCGCAGCTGCGGTAACACCGACTCAAGCAGATCCCGGCTCCGGGCAATCTGCCAGCCGTGGTCGGAGGTCAACTGCCCTGGTTTATCCGGTACCAGCGTGCACTGGGCTGGCCGCAGTGCGTCTATCAATGCCATGAAGTCAGCCGAGGGATACCCTTCAACATTAAACTCAACGTCAGGATGGTCACGCAACAGTGCCGCGATATCGCGGGCGTCCTGGCGGGTAATATGCCGTTCGTCGGGCCTGGGGTGAACGGTGATACCTTTAATGCCATGACCCATGATTTTGCGCACAAAATACAACAGGTCGGGATAATTGGTGCCTCGTGAATTACGCAGCAGGGCAATCTTGTTAACGTTGACACTGAGAACTGTCATGAATCAGCCTGTTGATTGTCAGAAGTTTTGTCAGAGAGAAAATCGAGTACCAGCCGGTTGAAGGTCTCGGGTTTTTCAGCATGCAACCAGTGTCCGGCCTGCATCAGTGTCTTAATCGTCGCCCGCGGGAAATGCCGCAGCGTTTCCTCCGGGTGCGCCTCGGTGATATAGTCCGACAGATCGCCGCGAATGAACAGCACATCTCTGTCGAATACACCGTCACCCGCAGGCTTTTCACGCAACGCAGGGTAGTTGTCACGAAGCGCCGGCAGATTGATGCGCCAGGCAAACCCCCCGTCGTCGTCACGCTCCAGATTGCTCAACAGGAATTGTCTTACCTGCTCATCCTCAACCCAGGCCGCCAGTTGCTTGTTCGCCTCGGTTCGACTCGACAGTGTATCAAGGTCCAGCGCGCTTAAACCGTCAAAGATCTCATCATGTTCGCCGCGTTCACCACCGTACTGCACCGGCGCGATATCGGCAATCACCAGGCGCTTGATGCGCTCAGGGTGATCCATGGCCAGTTGCATGGCCACCTTGCCACCCATTGAATGCCCCAGCACATGCGCGGCCCCGATGCCCTGATCGTCCATGAACTCGACGACATCCTGTGCCATCAGCGAATAGGACATGTCATGCTCGTGCGGCGAACTACCGTGATTGCGCAAGTCCAGCCCATAGACCGCAAAATGTTCAGCCAGTCTGCGACTGTGCCAGGTCCAGTTGGCCAGATTACCGAGCAGTCCATGTAATATCAGCAGTGGCTCACCGTCGGTGCTGTATTGCCTGAAATTCAGTTTCACAAATGTTCCTTGATCCAGCTCATCACATCATCGTGATGCGTCTTGGTTTTGACCTTGTCCATGACATGCCGCAGTTTGCCTGCCTTATCGATGATATAGGTCTGGCGCAGAATACCATCGTACTCACGGCCCATGAATTTTTTAAGACCCCAGGCGCCGTATTTGTCGGCCACCGCGTGATCTTCATCCGACAGCAATGTGAAGTTGAGTGATTCCTTGTCGATAAATTTCTGCAATCGGCTGACCGGGTCCGGGCTGATACCCAGCACAACGGTGTCGTGGGCGGCAAGCTCAGCTGCACTGTCGCGCAGACCACAGGCCTGAACCGTGCAGCCCGGCGTCATCGCCTTGGGGTAGAAGTACAGAATGACATTTTTGCTGCCGTTAAAATCGGCCAGAGACACCTGTTCTGCATCCTGGTTCTGCAAGGTGAATGCAGGTGCTGGTTTGCCTGTCGTAGGTAAAGACATGTTTTTTCTCCTGGAGAATACAATTTATTATAACGCCCGGTACGCAGCCAGTGGAACCTTGGACTGACCGCCCGCCTTGAGAATGGCAGTGATTAAAGGCCATAATGGGGATGAACTACATTGCAGTAATACGGCACTGCAATAATACGGGCAGCAGAGATTTATGGCAGCACCCAGACGGATTGTTGTACTGACCGGCGCCGGCATTTCCGCGGAGTCCGGTATACAGACTTTCAGAACCAGTGACGGCCTGTGGGAGAACCATCGTATCGAAGATGTTGCCACGCCGGAAGGGTTCGCGGCAAACCCCATCGCTGTGCATCAGTTCTACAACGATCGGCGACGGTTATTGCTCGGCGATTCGATTCGACCCAATCCGGCGCACACCGCCCTCGCGCGGCTGGAGCACAGTATCGTGGATCTGCCGGAACATGACTTCCTGCTGGTCACCCAGAACATCGATAACCTGCATGAACGGGCCGGCAGTCGCGCCCTGGTCCACATGCACGGCGAGCTGCTGAAAATGCGTTGCCAGCAAAGCGGACTGACCTTCGATTTACGGGAAGACCTGACACTGGACACCTGTTGTCGCTGCTGCCGCGTGCCGGGCAATCTTCGTCCTCATGTAGTCTGGTTTGGGGAGATACCCCTGGCCATGGCGCAGATCACCCGGGCACTGGAACAATGTGATCTGTTTGCTGCCATTGGCACCTCCGGCAATGTGTATCCGGCCGCCGGTTTTTTTGAATTGGCACGCGAGCATGGCGCCCATACCGTTGAGCTGAACCTGGAGCCGACCGACGCGCCATTTGACGAACACATCTGCGGTCCTGCCAGCGGCGTTGTGCCTGAATTTGTGGAAAGACTGCTCAGGACCGCAGACTGAACCAGCAATTGCTGGCAATAGTGATACGGTTATCGTTGCCCAGATAGGTGGCCACTTCATGCACCAGGTAGGACGGGAAGATGACCAGCTGACCGGCTGCCAATCGCATGGAATAGTGACCAAAGTTGTAGGGCACGCGTACTTTCACATTGGCCGGATCCATAAACATGTTGGATCCGGGGCGATGATCGAGAAAGCGTAACACGCCGCTGTCCCTGCGCTCTGCCACCGGCTCGCCGGCCTTCACACAGTACACCGCAGACCAGGACGCCATGGGATGATTGTGCGCGACAAACGAACCGCCGTGACGCGTGACATGGAACCAGGTGTGATTGTGCAATTGCATGCGGGCCATCTCCTGCGGCCCATAACCGTTCAGCTGCGCGACCACCTCGCCGATTGATTCCAGCATGAATCCGCGCAGACTCTGCACACAAGGTTCGGGCCAGCGAAAGAAGTCAAAATTGCTTTCAAACACTTCCTGTTGGGTGATGTGCGTGGGATTCGGGTTGCGGTGCTGTTCAGTTTCACGCGACAGGATAAGCTGTTCCAGCGCCCGGTTCATTGTCTCTGCCTCTTCCAGCGTCCGTGTTGCCACTGGCACCGCAAATAACGGGAATATCTCCAGTTCAGATTTGTTCATGGTTTTCTCCGGCTCATAAAAAAACCGCCCCTTTCGGGGCGGTGTTTTTATACCACAATCTCTGTTCCTACGTTCTGAAAATCAGAAGTTGTAGGTAGCAGACACGAAGTAACGACGACCCAGAACATCATATGTTGATGGATCAGTGTTGGACTGGATACCCGCGCCAGCGTCACCGGTGTAGATCGGAGGCTGTTTGTCCATCAGGTTGTTGATACCCGCGGTCAGGCTCAGACCTTCCAGCATACTGGAAGGCGCCCAGGTGCCCGTCAGACGATGGTAGGTATAGGAACCCACTGTCGGCACCACACCACTGGTCACCAGCGAACGGGCTGCGTTGCTGTTAACCACATCCATACCGTCGATGTAGTTCATGGTCCACTGCACACTGTAGTCACCGAAACCGTATCCGGTAGATATACGTGCTTTCCACTCAGGTAGTGTTTCCCCGACGACAACACCGATAGTGCCTGCCTGACTGGTCAGCGGCGCAGAAGGATCTTCCTGTTGCTCCCATTTCAGCAGATGCGTCAGCGCAATGTTGGAGGTCAGCATGCCAGGACCCACTTCCAGGCCAGCATCGATCTGCAGATCGATACCGTCAAGGTTCATCTTGCCCAGGTTCTGGTCTGTTGCACGAACGTTTTCAGCTACACCCGCCGCACTACGCTCAAAGTATGAGCACCACTGGTTGGTCGGGCTGTATGTCGGGTTGGCGTCCTGGTCATTGAAGCAGCGCGATACGATTGATGCCGCGCCTACACCACCGATACGCTCGGTGATCTCGTAACGGAACCAGTCCACTGCCAGACGCAGGTTAAGATCCTGCAGGTCAGGTGACCAGACAGTACCAAAGGTATAGGTATCGGCAACTTCCGGATCCAGATCCGGGTTACCGCCTGACAAGGCACGTACCTGGCTGTTGCCCTGCGGGAAGCTGGCAGGTGCACCTTGTGCTGCACACAATGCGTTTACCTGCGCTGCGTTGGGACCGGTACGCTGAGCGCTGCCATCCCAGCATGGATCAGTGTAAGCCGGGAAGCCTTCGTTCTGGGGACGGAACAACTGGGACACGTTCGGTGCCGCCACCGCTCGGTTGTAGGAACCACGGATTTTCACATTCTCAACGGGCTCGTAATCCAGACCCAGCGAGTAGGTGTCAACACCACCGGCGAGGTTGTAATCAGAATAACGTACCGCACCATCCAGGCCCAGGTAGTTGACCAAGGGCGCATCGTTAATCAACGGAACAGAGAATTCAGCGAACACTTCCATTACGTCGATGCCGCCCACAGTCGGCTGCTGCGCGTTGAAACCAACCACATCGCCACTGGCCAGGAACTGGTCAGGACGGAACACGGCTTCGTTGTCACGATACTCAACACCAAATGCGGTTTGCACGGTACCAGCTGGCAGCTCAAACACACCACCCGTCATGGTAGCACCGGCCATTTTGTTGGTCAGAATCGTTGTGTTCTGCGCCTGCACGGCAATCTCTGCAGCACATGCGTCAGAGATGTTACCCAGACCGAACGGATTCAGACCACCACAACCCAATGGGTCAGGGTTGGCAGCCGTTGCATTGTAGGCAGCCTGCAGCTTGGAGCGGGACACGTTACCCGTCTGGATTTCAGTACGCTGTGTGCGACCCCAGCTGCCCCACAGATCCCAGTTCCAGGTATAGTCGGCCAGCTGGAAGTCACCACGGGTACCAAACGTCATCTGCAGTACATCGTAGTTGTTGTCAGAGGCACGCGACCCGACTTCAACCGTTCGACGATACATGGTGAACGGGTCGTCTGGGTTGGCGCGGGAAGCCAGGATAGTGGCCAGATCTGCCGGAATGAAAGGATTGCTCGCCGACACTGTCGACCCTACGCCAGAAGTGACCGGCGTGGCAGCCAGTTCCTGTTGGGCACTGTAGGTGGTGTAGCTCATCTTGGCATACGCTTCGGCGTTGTCGCTCAGGTCATAATGCCCGAACGCGGCAATCTGACGACGCTCCAATGGCAACTGCAGGTAGTTTACCGGCGAGTAGTTGTAGCTGAAGGTATTCGGGTTGTAGCCAACATCGGATGTGTCACCCTTGTAGTTGACTGTGCCCGTACGTGAGAACAGTGAACCATCCTGGTTAAAACCGAGGATATCGGTGTTGGGCACGGCACCAGGACCGAAGACCGAGTCATACGCCGCCTGGGAGCCACGGTTGGCACCTGCAGGTACGTAAAAACCGTCGGGCACTGCAGCTGAGCCCAGTGGCGCCAGATTGGGTCCGCGAGCCACTTCGGAGAATGCACGATCGCCGGCAAAGACGCCATCACGATTGTCATAGCTCATGAACATGACCGCGTTACCACGGTTGTCATCGAAATTGCCACCCAGCATCAGACTGACAGTCTGCGTGCCGCCATCGCCTTCGGCTGACTCGGCAAATGTCGAAGCCACCTGCACGCCTTCAAAGTCTGTACGCAGCTTGATGTTAACAACACCCGCGATTGCATCAGAACCGTAAACAGCAGAGCCGCCGCCGGTGACGATTTCAATGTTATCGATCAGGCCCGCCGGAACGGTGTTCAGGTCGATGACGCCAGACACGTTGGAAGGCTGCAGGCGGATACCGTCCATCAGTACCAGGGTGCGGCTGGTGCCCAGACCACGCAGGTCAATGTTGGCCTGACCGCCATTGGACGGGTTGTTGGATGTTGTGGTGATACTCGGAACCAGTTGCGGCAGTTCGTTGAGAACCTGCTCGATCTGGGGCGTACCCGCGTCACGAACAGCAGACGAATCCAGTGTAAACACCGGACTGGTGCCTTCAAAGTCGCGGCGAACGATACGCGAACCGGTAACCACGATCTCTTCGACTTCAGCGCCCGAAGGTTGGGCCTGGGCTGTTGAGACAGCACCCATTCCAACTGTGTAGGCACCAGACAGCATGGCCAACTGAATGGCCCGACTTAACTTGGTATTTTTTATCATCAGTTACTCACCTTTGATTTCAAGGTCTGCGCCATATCCATATGGATCAAATACGTTGACAGCACCCTGAGTAGTAGACATTTATTTTAAGTGTGACACCACCATTACAAATTGTGACATCACAGTACGGAGCATTTTTAACACAGTGGCTGGCACATTGGAATATGCTTATCGTCATAAAGACTGATAATTATGAACAAATTCACGTTTTTGTTGTCCAAGACCGGATTATTGCTGCCTGCGACTGCTGTCAGTCCGTACTACCGGCACGCAACCAGCCGGTCACTGCCAGCCTGACCCCGGCGGCGTAAGGGGCCACAAAACTGACATTGTGTGCCTGCGGGACGGCAAGAATGTTGAGGGAATTGAAGACAGGTTTGATGCCACGGCTGACATGGTCGGCACCGTCGAGCAGTTGCAGATATCCGCCCCAGTCCGGTTGCCAGTCAGATGTGAAATTGAAAATATAGGCCACCCGACGGTTCTTGCCGGGCTGATGATCATCGTGACGCTTGAGAAAATGACCTGCCATAAAGCGTGTCGCCTGCGCATCAGCAAAACCGATGTCGTCCATGCCGGTGATCTGGTGGATAAATCCCAGAAATTCCGGCCTGTTCAGCCATTCATAAAAAGCATGCAGGGGATGCCCTTTGTTCAGCCCTGCCTGATGGGCGTCAAATATCGGGTAGTTGTTGTAAAAGTACTGAAAATCGTTTTGCGCCTGCGCAAACACGGCTTGCTGAAGGCGATGATGCTGCTCGCCTGTCATCGCCGAGATTGTTTGTGGCGCCAGGTCAATATGTTTGCCGCGGTCATTAAAACACAGATTCCAGTCTGTCCTGTCCCGCAAGACCTTGAGCAGCTTTTCCGCAGCCGCCTTATGAAGAACATCCGGAATGTGCAGAAAACGGTCACGCTCGAATGACTGCCGCAAAGCCTGCCGATCCAGATTATTTGCCAAACTGAACTTCACAGGCCAGCTCCTTGTTAGTGCAACGTTTGTGCATCGTTGTATATGAACAGCGCATAAATGGCCGCCTGTTATTGCAGCGGTAAATCGGCTATAAAGCAAGTCCTATGACTGACTCTTATCACAACAACAAACCTGCGGCAGCAGCAGATGCCTGGAGCACGTACTGGGAAAAAGGCACTCTGCATTCCTGTCCCGGTGCATTCGGCGCCAACTATGACGATGAAATATCCACGTTCTGGACACAATTCTTCCGACGCCTGCCCGCCCATGCCCGCGTGCTGGACGTGGGAACCGGCAATGGTGCCATCGCTTTCCTGGCCAGAGATGTCAGCCTGAAAACAGGCCTCGAATTTGATATCGACGGCATCGACGCCGCCGCCATTCAACCCGGGCACGCGGCAGCGCTGGCCGGCATCAGCGCTCAGGGCGTCACCTTCCGCAGCCACGTACCGGTGGAAGACACCGGATATCCGGACAGCAGTTTTGATGCCGTGGTCAGTCAGTACGCGCTGGAATACACTGACATCCAGTCAGCGCTGACGGAGGCGGCACGCATCCTCAGGCCCGGCGGCCTGCTGGCCCTGCTCATGCATCACGACCAGTCAGTATCAGCGCAGGCAACACAAGTGGAGCTGGCCGCATTCGACTACATGGCAGACCAGGCACCGCTGCTGGGTATTGCCCATGACCTCGTTGCCCGTGTGCTGGCATCCGGCCCGCCGCCTGACCCCATGATCATCATGCATGACCCGGACGCGCGGGTGCAGATTGACAGGTTCGGGGCGCTGCGCAATCAGCTTTTCTCCTATGCAGATGCCAACCCTGGGGCAGCCTTTGTCAAAGATATCACCGCACGCATATCGGGCTTGCTGCAGCAGTTGCCAGGCATCGGAGCAGCGCCCACCCGTGACAGCCTGCACGCGCTGGAGAAAGAAATGAACGCACACCGCACCCGCCTGCAAGCCATGCAACAGGCCTGTCATTCGAACCATGACATGTCCCGGTTCCGACAGCGGGCACAGGCCTGCGGTCTCTTCTGCCAAAGCAGCAGGGAGCTGCACAGAAGCGGCGATCTGGTGGGCTGGGTGGTTATTGCTGAGCGGACCTGAGTCAGTCGAGCAGCACGTCAAGCATTGCCGGCAAATAAGGTCGGCCGCGCGCATTCACTGCCGTGGTGATAATTCTGGCTTTGACTATCAATTCATCTGACCCGGCGCGACGAATTTCCTGAAGGAAGGCCAGCCGGATGCGGGATTCCCGGGTCGGTTCTACCGATACATGGAACCTGTCGCCACTGCGTAAGGATGCCAGGTAGTCAATCTCGGCCCGTACCACCACCACAATGACCCCGTCAGCCGTGAGCCGGGCGAAATCGAGGCCGCGTGTCTTCAGAAATTCATGCCGGGCGTGTTCCAGGTAGTTCTGATAGACCGCATTATTGACAACGCCCTGCAAATCGCATTCGTAGTCGCGGACTTCCATGGCGTGCTGGAATAGGGTCATGGGAGATATTAAAAGGAGATCTTGAAAGTGGTGCCGACACCAGGAGTCGAACCCGGGACCTACTGATTACAAGTCAGTTGCTCTACCACAGCTGAGCTATGTCGGCGTCAAAAACGTGTATGACCGTAGACTTGTGGTCAACACTTTCAGGCCGCGCATACTAACAGTGAACAATTCGCTCGGCAACATTTTTTTGTCACCTGTTCTGCACAGCGTTTTTGCCAGCCACACAGGCTAAACCGCGTCCGTGGCCAAAGGATCAATTGAACCCCTGCAGATTATAAGATAATTTAGTGGTTTACCCGCAATTATGGCAGACAGTAGATGGCAAGGGCTCAGGAAACGGAAGCATGGCGTCAGCTCCAGGCTCATCAAACACAACTGTCCACGTCTGGCACCCGGATCTCTGATCTGTTTGCACAGGATCCGCAGCGGGTCGCCACACTGAGTTTCGACTGCGGCAATATCCTGGTCGACCTGTCAAAGCAACTGCTGACCCCCGATACCCTTGATCTTCTGTTACAGCTTGCCAGGACCATGCGCCTGACGCAGGCAATTGCCGACCTCTGCAGTGGCGAACAGGTCAACAACACCGAACAGCGACCCGCCCTGCACATGGCGCTGCGTGGCCTGAATGTGCCGGCACGGCCAGACATAGGCAAGGACGTTAGCGCGGCACTGGCAAAAATGGATGCACTGGTCAGCGCGGTACATGCCGGCACCTGGACGGGATACACCGGTGACCGCATATGTGATGTCGTGAATATCGGTATTGGCGGCTCGGACCTGGGCCCGGCAATGGTTACCCGCGCTCTGCAGTCCCATCACCAGGGCAGTATTCGCAGCCATTTTGTCTCCAACGTCGATCCGGCGCACTTGCACAAATGTCTGGCACAGCTACGGCCGGAAACCACGCTTTTTGTACTGGCATCAAAATCGTTTACCACGCTGGAAACCATGCAGAATGCAGATCTGGCGCGACGCTGGCTGCTCTCAAAGGCAGACAACGAGGCACTGGCCAAAACGCATCTGCACAAACATTTTGTGGCGGTATCAACCAATAAAAAAGCCGCCGTCGAATTCGGCATCCGGGAAGATAATATATTCCCGATGTGGGACTGGGTCGGCGGCCGCTTCTCGCTGTGGTCAGCCATCGGCCTGCCTATTGCGATGGCTGTCGGCATGGCACAATTTCGCGAGTTACTGGATGGCGCGGCAAGCGTTGACCAGCACTTCATGGAGACACCGCTGGCATCAAATGTGCCGGTGCTGATGGGCCTGCTCGCCGTGTGGTATCGCAACTTCTGGGATGCCGGCAGCCACGTGACCCTGCCCTATGCTCAGGATCTGGAACTGTTTCCCGGTTTTTTGCAGCAACTTGAAATGGAGAGCCTGGGCAAGTCTGTCGATCGCGACGGCCGCACCGTTGAGGTCAGCACCGGACCGGTCATCTGGGGTAGCGCCGGCACCAATGGTCAGCACTCATTCCACCAGTTGCTGCATCAGGGCACAGAATTTGTGCCCGCTGACTTTATTGCCATCGCGCAGCCAGCCGTCGCCGATAACCAGCAACAGCACCGCCACCTGCTGGCCAATTGTTTCAGCCAGAGCCGCGCGTTGATGGAAGGCAAAACCAGGCAACAGGCCAAAGCAGAACTGCTCGCTGCCGGTGAGGACCCGGCCCGCGCCGAGGTCCTGGCGCCACATAAAGCCGTGCCCGGCAACCGCCCCAGCACCACGCTGCTGCTTGATGACCTGAGCCCCCGCAACCTGGGCAGCCTAATCGCTATCTATGAACACAAGGTTTTTGTGCAAAGCGCCATCTGGAACATCAATGCATTTGATCAATGGGGTGTGGAAATCGGCAAGCAGCTCAGTAAACCAGCGTTTGACGCACTGAATGGCGACGACGCTGCCGACCGCTCCCTGGACCCCTCCAGCCGGGCATTGATCCACCATTGCCTGAACAAGCCCGGAGACCCGTCATGAGCAGTACAAAAGACCACAATACAGACGCTGGCAAGATCATTGTCGGCAGCGAAGAGTGGTGCGCATTGCCCACACTGGGAATTCCGGCAGTCAAGGTGCGCGTCGACTCCGGCGCCAAAACCTCATCATTGCACGCGTTCAACATCCGGCCCTTTCTGCGTGCCGGCAGCTCCTGGGTCAGCTTCGAAGTACACCCGCTGCAAAACAACCGGCGCACCATCATTCGCTGTGAAGCTGAAGTAATCGACAAGCGAGTCATCAAAAGCTCCAGCGGCATCGGCGAAAAACGTTATGTGGTGCGCACCAGCCTGCAGCATCGTGATCAGCAATGGGATATCGAACTGACACTGACCAACCGCGATTCCATGGGTTACCGCATGCTGCTGGGGCGCGAAGCCATGAACGGACGCATACTGGTCGATCCGGCGGCAGGCTTTCTCGGTGGTGACATCCGGAATAAACAGATCGACGCCCTGTACCAGGAGCATACCCGGGAAACGTCGGGTCTCAGTATCGGCCTGCTGGCCAGCAACCCGGATCTGCCCAGCAACCAGCGCATCATGGAAGCGGGTGAAGAGCGCGGCCACCGAATCCGCTTCTACGATGTGCGGCAGTGCTACATCAAACTGGATGCCGAGCACCCTGAGATACACTACCGCGGCGGACGCCTGCTTAACGGCCTGGACGCCGTCATCCCCAGAATCAGGCCGGATCTGACATTTTATGGTTGCGCACTGGTGCGGCAATTCGAGAATCTCGGCATCTATGCACTGAACAGCGCCGCCGCCATCAGTCATTCCCGCGACAAACTGTATTCATTGCAGCATTTACTGCAACAGGGACTGCCTATCCCCACCACGGGGTTTGCCGACAGCCCGCTTGATTCCGATGACCTGATTGACATGGTCAATGGCGCGCCGCTGGTGGTGAAATTGCTGGAAGGCCCGCAGCGACGCGGCGTGGTGCTGGCCGAATCAAAAACCGCTGCCGACAGCCTGATCAACGCGTTCAAATCCCTGCAGGCCAACCTGCTGGTGCAGGAATATGTCAAGGAAGCCGAAGGCAAATCCCTGCGCTTACTGGTTGTCGATAACAAAGTGGTTTGCGCCGTGGAAAGACAGGCACTGCCCGGCCAGTTCCGCAGTAACAGACAGCACGGTACCAGCATTGTTGCCACCCGCATCAGCAGCGAGGAGCGCAGAATTGCCATCAAGGCCGCCAAAGCGATCGGTTTGCGGGTCGCCGGCGTTGATATGATTCGTGCCCGTAAAGGCCCGTTGCTGCTTGAAGTCAGCAGCTCGCCGTCACTGGATGATATGGAAGACGTCTGCGGCAAGGATCTGGCCGGGGCAATGATCAGCGCCATTGAAAAACATCTGGGCTGGAAACGGCGACTGGCATCTCCCATCAACAGCAACGATCCGGAGCCATGAACGACGTCAGGCTGAGTTACCGAACAGCGAAGGCCGGGGAAATGGACTGGATATACCAGATTTTCAAGACCGGTATGCAATCCTACATTACCCGCACCTGGGGCTGGAATGAGCTGTTCCAGGAGCACAGTTTTTTCGACAACCTGCCCGCAGCCAGCTTTGTTATCGCCAGCATAGACATGCCTGGTCAACGCGGCGTCGATATCGGTGGTTATTGCCTGAAAAAAAAAGCAGACCACCTGTCTCTGGAGATGCTGTTACTTGACCCCTCATGGCAGCGGCAGGGTTATGGCTCTGCCATCATGTCGGAAGTCATGCGACAGGCGGCGCGGGCCAATGCACCTGTTCGACTCAGCGTGCTAAAAATCAATCCCGCATTCCATTTCTACCAGCGCCTGGGTTTTGTTGTTGAATCCGAGGACAGCATCCGTTATCGCATGATCAGGACTGCATAAGCGCCAGCAACTCTGCTGTTTTTGTTTTCATCAGCGCGGCATCCCGGCGCGACTCGACGTTCAGCCGCACAACCGGTTCGGTGTTTGACATGCGCATATTGAAACGCCAGTCGGAAAAATTCATGCTCAAACCATCGGTATGATCAATTGCCTGTGCCTGTGGCGCATACGCTTTTTCCACTGCTGCCAGCAAAGCCGCCGCATCCTCGACGGTGCGATTGATTTCACCACTGGCCGGGAATGCGGCCATGCGCTCAGCGACCAGTTGCGACAAGGGCTTGTTTTTGCGTGAAATCAGTTCGCAGACCAGCAACCAGGGAATCATGCCACTGTCGCAATAAGCAAAATCACGGAAGTAATGATGCGCGCTCATCTCGCCACCGTAAATGGCATCTTCCTGGCGCATACGTTCCTTGATAAAGGCGTGGCCGGTTTTACACTGCACAGCTTTGCCACCGTACTGCTGACAGATTTCGATAGTGTTCCAGGTCAGACGCGGGTCATGGATAATGCTGGCACCCGCTTCGCGCTCCAGAAAACTCTGGGCCAGCAGACCCACAATATAATACCCTTCAACAAAATCGCCGTTCTCATCAAAAAAGAAACATCGGTCAAAATCGCCGTCCCAGGCAATACCCAGGTCTGCCTTGTGCTCCCTGATGGCCGCAATGGTTGGCGCCCGGTTTTCTTCCAGCAAGGGGTTGGGCACGCCATTGGGAAAACGTCCGTCAGGCTCATGATGGACACGCACAAACTCAAACGGCAACTCACTGGCAAGTGCATCGGCCACCGGGCCGGCGCCGCCGTTGCCGGCATTGATCACCAGGCGCAGCGGTTTTAGCGCGGATATGTCGATGTAGGACAGCAAATGTGAGATATAGGCTGCGCGGGTATCATCCTTGCGCAATGAGCCTTGCTTGCCAGGCTTTTTATCCGGTCGGCCATCAAACCCGGGGAAATCTCCTGCCTCTGCCAGCCGCTTGATGTCATGCAGCCCGGTGTCACCGCTGATGGGCCGTGAATCCTCGCGCACCAGTTTCATGCCGTTGTAATCCATCGGATTATGACTGGCGGTCACCACAATGCCACCGTCCGTTTTCAGATGCGAAGTGGCAAAATAAATCTCTTCTGTGCCGCACTGGCCAATATCAATGACGTCCACGCCACCGTCCATCAGGCCACGGATCAATGCGTCACACAGCTCCCGGCTGCTGAGGCGAATATCGTGGCCCACAACAACCTCTTCGGGCTGCAGATAAACAGCATAAGCACGGCCTATACGGTAAGCGATATCTGCGTTAAGTTGATCCGGCACCCGGCCCCGGATGTCGTAGGCTTTAAAACACGTAATGTCCATATCAAACCCTGCCGCATGTTTCAGCGGCGCGTATAGATGTTCTGATAATTGTAGTTGGTTGCTTCGACAAAGCCCTCTACGCTGCCGCAATCAAAGCGCCGGCCCTTGAATCGATAACCCAGCACCCTGCCCTGCTCCGCCAGCGTCATAAGCGCATCGGTAATCTGCAGCTCGCCGTTGCGTCCCGGCGGTGTGGTTTGCAAAACGTCGAAGATGTCGGGTGTCAGAATATATCGCCCGATGATGGCCAGATTGGAAGGCGCGTCAGCAGGGTCGGGTTTTTCAACCATCTGACTGATCCTGAATACCCCGGGTTCCACTTCTTCACCGTCGATCACACCATACTTGTAGGTTTCTTCCCGCGGCACCTCTTCAATGGCGACAATGCAGCACTGGTATTTTTCGTACAAGGCAACCATCTGCGCCAGCACCCCGTCGCCTTCGGTGACACAGTAGTCATCCGCCAGCACCACGCCAAAGGCTTCATTGCCAATGAGGGTTTCACCGGTGAGGATGGCATGCCCCAGGCCTTTCATCTGTACCTGCCTGGTGTAGGAGAAAGTACACTCCTTCATGATGTGACGCACTTCTTTCAGCGCGTCCTCTTTCGATGTGCCCGCTATCTGCGATTCCAGTTCAAAACTGATATCGAAATGGTCTTCAATGGCACGTTTGCCACGACCGGTAACAATGGCAATACCCGCCATGCCCGCCGCCAGCGCCTCTTCAACGCCGTACTGAATCAGGGGCTTGTTCACCAGCGGCAGCATTTCCTTGGGCATGGCTTTGGTCACGGGCAGAAAGCGGGTGCCGTAGCCAGCCGCCGGAAACAGACATTTCTTGATCATAGCTAATAAGCTCCTTTACTTGCCGGCCGGAACTCGACCGTATACGTCCTCGAATCTGACTATATCGTCTTCGCCCAGATAGTCACCCGTCTGAACTTCAATCAATTCAATCCATTCATCACATTTATTCTGTAGCCGATGTTTGCAACCCAGCGGCAAAAATGTCGACTGGTTGGCAGTCAGCGTGAAAACACGCTCGTCACATGTCACCGTTGCCTCCCCGCTGATCACCACCCAGTGCTCTGCCCTATGATGGTGCATTTGCAGTGACAGGGCAGCACCAGGACGGACCCGGATGTGCTTGACCTGAAAGCCCGGCCCGTGGGCAAGGCTTTCATAGGAACCCCAGGGCCGGTATACCAGTGTATGACTGACCGCCTCGGAACGTTTATGCTGCTCCAGCCACTGCACGATCTGTTTGACGTTCTGCACCTGGTCCTTGTTGGCAACCAGCACCGCGTCGGCCGTTTCCACGATAACTGCATTTTCGATGCCAACCGCTGCCACCAGCCGCGACTCTGAACGCAGATAGCTGTTGCTGACGTCAACACAGCGCACATCGCCAATGATCACATTGTTCTCGGGGGTCTTGTGCTCGCTGACGTCCCACAGTGCACTCCACGCCCCCATGTCACTCCACTCGGCGGCCATCGGAATCACCACGGCGTCTGCGGTTTTCTCCATCACGGCATAGTCGATGGAATCGGACGGGCAGGACGCAAATATGTCGGCTGAAATTCTGACAAAATCGCCGTCCTGCTGCGGCTGCCGGCTCGCCTCCTGGCACACAGACACCATGTCGGGCTGCAGGCGCGAGAGTTCCTGCAACCACTTGCTGGCGGTAAACATGAACATACCACTGTTCCAGTAATACGAACCATCAGCCAGATACGCGGCGGCCGTTTTTGCATCGGGTTTCTCCACGAATCGCGCCACTGCGAATGCTTCCGCACTGCCCGGCGGCGACAGGTTTACACCGCGTTGCTCGGGGCCGGACGCATCACGCTTGACATATCCGTAGCCGGTTTCAGGGTACGTTGCTGCAATGCCGAAGGTGACCAGCCGCCCCGCCAGTGCCTGCCTGGCACCGGATTCGACACAGCGATGAAAAATCTCCGGGTCGCGAATAACATGATCTGCAGGCAGCACCAAAAGAACCGGTTCGGCGCTGTCGGGCGTTGCTTGCTGTCGGACATGCATGTCTGCCAGCAAGCCGGCGAGGGTCACCGCCGGCGCGGTATTACGTCCCTCGGGCTCCAGGAGAATGCTGGCATTGCTGATGCCGAGCACACGCAATTGCTCGGCCACCAGAAACCGGTGCTCCTCATTGCAGATGACAATCGGCGCGGCCAGGGCGTCTATGCCCTGCAGTCGTTGAAGCGTCGCCTGGAACAGGGTCAGACTGGCGGGCCCCGTGGCAGTGTCAGAAAATGAGATAAACTGTTTGGGATTAAGCTGGCGCGACAATGGCCACAGGCGAGATCCAACGCCCCCCGCCAGAATTACCGGGATTATCATATGAATTCCTTTGAAAATCAGGTTTGCAAGTCTAACCCAAAACAGGCGACGCAGTGCGGCAGTCACATCATTGCAACAGCCACTGCGGTAAAATAGTATCGATTATTTAGTCCGCTCGCGATAATATTGCACGCTTTGTGACAATCTGGTGCCAAAATAGCTTATGAATACAGGATTTACCCCAAAAAGCTCATACGAGCGCGAAGAGCTGATCGACTGTGGTTACGGCCGCATGTTCGGTCCCGGCAACGCCAGGCTGCCTGTCGGCAACATGCTGATGATGGACAGAATTGTCGAAATCAACAGTCATGGCGGCGAGCATGGCAAGGGCCTGATCATCGCGGAACTCGACATCCGCCCGGATCTCTGGTTTTTCGACTGCCACTTCCCGGAAGATCCGGTAATGCCCGGCTGCCTTGGCCTTGACGCCATGTGGCAACTGGTCGGTTTTTTCCTGGGCTGGCGCGGCAACCTGGGCCGGGGCCGTGCGCTGGGCTCCGGTGAGGTCAAATTCAGCGGCGAAATTCTGCCTGATGCCCAAAAAGTCACCTACGAAATTTCGCTCAGCCGCATTATTGAGCGTAAACTGGTCATGGGCGTTGCCGATGGCACTGTCGCCGTGGATGGCAAGGTCATTTATACCGCCAAGGGTCTGAAGGTCGGCCTGTTCACCCCGGAAGCCAGATTCTGACTTACTGGTTCTGACAAATCGAAAAATCTGTTCTACAGCACTACTTGGTTTTAAAGAGGTAATTATGAAACGCGTTGTTGTCACCGGAATCGGTATTGTTTCCTGCATAGGTAATAACAAGCAGATCGTGCTTGACGCCTTGCGCGATGGCCGCAGCGGCATCACCTACAACCCCGAATACGAAGAAATGGGCCTGCGCGCGCTCATCTCCGGCCGGGTTGACATCAAGTTCGAGGATCATATCGACCGCAAGGTGCTGCGCTTCATGGGCGATGCCGCCGCGTACGGCTATATCGCCATGGACGAAGCCATCAAGGACGCCGGCCTGGAAGAAAAGGATATTTCCAATGAGCGCACCGGCATTATCATGGGCGCGGGCGGTTCTTCGTCGCAGGATCAGGTAGAAGCTGCCGACATTCTACGCACCAAGGGCCTGCGTAAAATCGGTCCCTACCGCGTGCCACGTACCATGGGCAGCACGGTGTCGGCCTGTCTGGCCACGCCCTACAAAATCAAAGGCGTGAATTACTCCATTTCTTCTGCCTGTGCCACCAGTGCCCACTGTATAGGTAACGCGGTTGAGCAGATTCAACTGGGCAAGCAGGATGTCGTGTTTGCCGGCGGCGGCGAGTCCGAACACTGGACGCTGACCAACCTCTTCGACGCCATGGGCGCGCTGACCACCACGCACAATGATGAGCCGGGCAAGGCTTCTCGCCCGTTTGACGTTTCCCGCGATGGTTTTGTGATCGCTGGCGGCGGCGCGGTGCTGGTTATCGAATCGCTGGATCACGCCCTGGCCCGCGGCGCCAAAATCTACGCCGAGATCACCGGCTACGGTGCCACGTCGGACGGCTACGACATGGTCGCACCGTCAGGCGAAGGCGCTATCCGCTGCATGAAAATGGCAATGGCCACCATCAACCGCCCCGTCGACTACCTGAATACCCACGGCACCAGCACGCCGGTGGGCGACGTCAGCGAATTACGCGCGATCAAAGAGGTGTTTGGTGACAAAGCACCTATCATCAATTCCACCAAATCACAGACTGGCCACTCGCTGGGTGCCACCAGCGCCCAGGAAGCGATCTACAGCCTGCTGATGATGGAAAACAATTTTGTCAGCGCAACCATCAATGTCACGGAACTTGCTCCCGAGGCAGCCGGTCTTAATATTGCGACACAGCGCATGGACGATGTGAAACTTGACTGTGTGATGTCCAACAGCTTCGGCTTCGGCGGTACCAATGCAACACTGGTGTTTGAACGCTATCAAGAGTAATCACGTAATGACATGGCAGGCGACGGTGCTGCTGGCCGCGGCGCTGCTGGCCAGTGCATCGGTATCAGCGCAGCCCAGTGGCCTGTTTGGCGACAGCCGCCCGAGCTTTCTGGACGTCGACGAAGCCTTCCGCTTCCATACCAGCCTTGATGCCAGCGACAAAGTATCCGTCCACTGGACGATTGCACCAGCGTATTACCTGTACCGGGACAAATTCAGCTTTGAACTCATCGCGCCCGATGAAGGCAACCTTGAGACGACGCACACCATGCCCGCGGGGATCAGTCATCATGATGAATTCTTCGGCAATGTTGAGGTTTATTACCAGGATCTGTCGATAAGCATTGACCTGCCGGTTGCCGCCAGAAGCGACGGCTACCGCCTGCAGATTCGGTACCAGGGCTGCGCCGAGGCGGGCCTGTGCTACCCCCCGCAGACCCGACTGGTCGAAATATCACCCTGAACAACGCCACCTGCCAGCATGAGCAAAACAGAAAAGATCAGAGAAAAACCACAATTTGAGGGTGAACATCTGTGAAATTTCTGACAAAATGCCGCCATCAAAGCAATAAGTCCGATTAACGGAACACACTATGGCGACGATTCTTGTTCTGCATGGCCCCAACCTGAATTTGCTGGGAACACGCGAACCTCAAGTCTACGGCTCGGAAACACTGGACGACATCAACGCCCGTCTCAGCAGTACCTGCATGGACGCCGGGCATCATTTGATGCACCTGCAAAGCAACGCTGAGTACGAGCTGATTGATCGCATTCACGATGCCCGCCGCGAAGGTATCAACTTCATTATCATCAATCCCGCAGCGCTGACCCACACCAGCGTGGCGTTACGCGATGCACTGCTGGCCGTTGACATCCCCTTTATCGAAGTGCACTTGTCCAATGTGTACAAGCGTGAGAGCTTTCGCCATCATTCCTATTTTTCCGACATCGCCGCCGGCACCATTGCCGGACTGGGGTCGCTGAGTTATGACCTCGCTCTGCAGGCGGCGCTGCAGCGAACACAGGAAACAAAAACCAGATAAAGCAAAAACAAAAACCTTACAGACGCAAATCCCAGGTAAACAGAGACGCTATTATGGATATCAGAAAAGTAAAAAAACTCATTGAACTACTTGAGTCTTCCGACGTTGCGGAAATCGAGATCAAAGAAGGCGAGGAAGCGGTTCGCATCAGCCGCGCCAGCAAAGTAACGCCACCACCCGTTCAGTACCAGAGCGCTCCGGCGCCGGCACCCGCACCCGCCCCGGCAGCAGCGCCCGCACCGGCACCTGAGGCAGCCAAGGACAACAAAAAGATTCGTGGCAACGTCGTGAAGTCGCCGATGGTTGGCACCTTTTACCGCTCCCCGTCACCGTCGTCACCCGCTTTTGTTGAGGTCGGCCAGCACGTAAAAGTGGGCGATGTCATCTGCATTGTCGAAGCCATGAAAATGATGAATCAGATTGAATCTGATCACAGTGGCGTCGTTGAGGCGATTCTTGCTCAGGACGGCGAACCCGTTGAATTCGACCAGGCACTGGTCACCATCGTCTAAGGGTTAACACCAATGCTTGAGAAAGTCCTGATTGCCAACCGCGGCGAGATCGCTCTTCGAATTCTTCGCGCCTGTAAAGAACTCGGCATCAAAACCGTTGCCGTGCACTCCAGTGCCGACCGTGATCTGATGCATGTGCGTCTTGCCGACGAATCTGTCTGCATTGGCCCGGCCAGCGCCGCCAAAAGCTACCTCAATGTGCCAGCCATCATCAGCGCAACCGAGGTCACTGATGCCGTGGCCATCCACCCCGGTTACGGTTTCCTGTCAGAAAACGCCGACTTCGCCGAACAGGTAGAGCGCAGCGGTTTTGTGTTCATCGGCCCGCGCGCCGAGACCATCCGCCTGATGGGCGACAAAGTCTCCGCCATCAAGGCCATGATCGAAGCCGGTGTCCCCACCGTGCCGGGCTCCGACGGTCCGCTGGACACTGATTCCGAGCGTACTCTGGCTATCGCCAAACGCATTGGCTACCCGGTGATCATCAAGGCCGCTGCTGGCGGCGGTGGTCGCGGCATGCGCGTGGTGCACAGCGAAGCCGCGCTGCTGAAAGCCATCTACGTCACCCAGTCTGAAGCCAAAGCCGCTTTCGGCAGCGACGTTGTCTACCTGGAGAAATTCCTGGAAAATCCGCGCCACGTGGAAATCCAGGTGCTGGGCGACGGCCTGGGCGGTGCCATTTATCTGGGTGATCGCGACTGCTCCATGCAACGCCGCCACCAGAAAGTGATAGAAGAAGCGCCGGCGCCGGGCATTCCTGATCATGTGCGAGCTGAAGTGGCGGAAACCTGCATCAAGGCCTGCAAACTGATGAAATATCGCGGCGCCGGCACCCTGGAATTCCTGTATCAGGATGAACAGTTCTTCTTTATCGAAATGAACACCCGCGTTCAGGTTGAACACCCGGTCACAGAAATGGTGACCGGCATTGATATCGTCAAGGAGCAGCTGAAGATCGCCAGCGGCATTCCCCTGGCCATCAAGCAGGAAGATATCAAAATCAAAGGCCATGCTTTCGAGTGCCGCATCAACGCGGAAGACCCGTCCTCGTTCATGCCCTGCCCGGGCAAGATCAACCTGTTCCATGCGCCGGGCGGCAATGGTATACGGGTCGACTCGCACATTTATAGCGGTTATACCGTGCCACCGTATTACGACTCACTGATCGCCAAACTGATCAGCTACGGCGTTGACCGCGATGAAGCACTGGTGCGCATGCAAAACGCGCTGGATGAACTGCTGATCGACGGCATACGTACCAACACACCTTTGCACAAGGATATTTTGCGCGATCACAATTTCCGCAAGGGCGGCGTCAATATCCACTACCTGGAAAACATGCTCAGTGGTGGGAAAAAGAAGGCCTGACACCAACAGGGTATTGAAACACAGGTAAGCTCTATGCCATGGCTACAAATAAAGGCGCGGATAACTGACGCCGAAGCCCCGCAGATGGAACAGCTATTCCAGTCTGCGGGGGCGGTATCGGTGACCCTGCTGGACGCCGAAGACGAACCCGTTTTTCAACTCGACCCTGACACAACACCCCTGTGGCAGCAAACCATGCTCTGTGCGCTGTTTGAGGACAATGCCGACACTGACAGCGTTATCGCACTGATCACTGCCGCCAGCCGCCTGCAGGAAAGCGATCTGTTGACAGAAAAAATCGCTGACCAGGACTGGGAACGCGCCTGGATGGCGGATTTCAAACCGATGCGCTTTGGCAACCGGCTCTGGGTCTGCCCCAGTTGGAGCGAACCTCCGGAGCCGGATGCTGTGAACATCATGCTCGATCCCGGACTTGCCTTTGGTTCTGGCACACATCCCACCACGGCGCTGTGTCTGGCGTGGCTGGACAGCCAGCAACTTGTCAACAAAACCGTGATTGACTATGGCTGTGGCTCCGGGATCCTGGCCATCGCGGCAGCGCTGCTTGGCGCCAGCCATGTGGTGGCGGTGGACAACGATCCGCAGGCAGTGACTGCCAGTGGCAACAACCGGGACCTGAACGGTGTCCCGGCAGAGTTGATGACGGTGCACCTGCCCGGCGAATCCCACGAACCGGCCGACGTGGTCGTGGCCAATATTCTGTCGGGGCCGCTGGCTGAGCTGACGCCGGTCCTGACCAGCCTGACCAAACCCGGTGGCACCTTGATTCTGTCGGGCGTGCTGTCTGAGCAGACCGAACAGCTGATGGCGTCATACACACCCTTCTTTGCCATGCAGGCGCCCGTCATTCAGGACGAATGGGTGAGGATAGAGGGCACTCGCCTGCACACAGGTAATTGATATGTGGACCTTCATCTGGCGCTTCCTGGCCTATGCTCTGGGCATCCTGTTGCTGGCTGCCGCACTGGTGGCGCAGGTAAGTTATCGCCACCTGGCCAGCATCAGCCAGCACGAAACCTATCGCCCCTGGCTGCTGGCGTTCTGTGATTATGCTCAATGTGCACTGCCCACTCGACGGGACAGCAAGCTGATCGTCAGTACGCAGTTATCTGTTGAACCGCATCCTCTGTATCAGGATGTTTCGCAGATCAAACTCGATTTCACCAATACCGCCGGTTTCTCGCAGCCCTTGCCACAAATAGAACTGGTATTCTCCGACATACAAGGACGCAACATCGCAGGGCGGCGCTTTGGCGCGGAAGAGTACCTGCCGCGCCTCTCGGCAATACTCCCTGAGCCCGCGACCCTGATGTCAGCTGGCGAAAGCGTTACTGCGCAGCTCGAAATCGCCAATCCGGCTGCCGATGCAGTGAATTATCGGGTACGATTCGTATATGAATAGTTTCACGCTTGGTCATCACACGCTTCGGCAACCGCTGATTCTGGCCCCCATGGTCGGTGTCAGCGATTTGCCATTTCGTGAAATCTGCCTGCAGCAGGGCGCCACCCTGGCGGTGGCGGAAATGGTGACCTCCAATCCGGCGCTCTGGGACAGCGAAAAAAACCGCTTGCGCCTGAAACGCTCAACAACCTGCGGCCCCGATATCGTCCAGATAGCCGGCTTTGACCCACAGATGATGGCTGATGCTGCCCGACTCAATGCCGACCAGGGCGCAGAGGTGATTGATATCAACATGGGTTGCCCGGCGAAGAAGGTGTTAAAAAAGGCCGCCGGCTCGGCTCTGCTTAAAGACCCGCAGCTGGTCGAACGCATCCTGCGCGCCGTCACGGCGGCCGTGGATGTGCCGGTGACCCTGAAAATCAGAACCGGCTGGAGCCGAGGACACCGTAACGGTGTCGACATTGCCCGCATTGCCGAGGATTGTGGCATCGCCATGCTCAGCGTGCATGGCCGTACCCGGGAATGTCGCTTTCTGGGCACAGCCGAGTACGACACTATCGCTGAGATCAAGCAAGGTATCAGCATTCCGGTCATCGCCAACGGCGATATCGACAGCCCGCAAAAAGCCCGGTATGTGCTCGATTACACCCGGGCAGACGGCCTGATGATAGGACGGGCAGCACAGGGCAGTCCCTGGATCTTTCGCCAGATTCGTCAGTATCTGGACACAGGATCGGCGCCAGACACCCCGTCGCCACATCATGTCAGCAGCCTGATGATCGATCACATCCGCGCCCTGCATGCTTTCTACGGGGACTTCCGTGGTGCGCTCTTTGCCCGCAAACACATTGACTGGTACAGTAAGGTTCTGCCGCAGGGCGAGGAGCTCAAGCAGTCATTCATGCAGCTCAGCAGCGCTGAGGCGCAACTGGATTTGCTGGGCGGGTATCACGAAGCCAGCGCTGACCCCCATCAGCCGCCCCCTGAATCATCGTTTCCGGCACAGCATCAGACACAATACTCGATTTCTCAGGTACACGTTCGATGAAGAAAGAAGATCCGGCCATCTGCAAGCCATCTATTGAGCAGCTGTCACAGCCGGAACATGCATTGTTCAGCCTGGAGAGCTCTCGCTGCAGCCTGCGTGAGGCCGTGGAGCGGGCAATGGCGGATTATTTCGCCGATGTTGATGACGAGGCGCTTATCAGCGACCTCTACGAACTGGTGCTGAACGAAGTTGAAGCGCCATTGCTGCAGGCCGTGCTCAAGCGCGCCGGTGGCAACCAGAGCCGCGCTTCTACCATGCTTGGATTGAACCGTGGTACTCTTCGCAAAAAAATGAAGCAGCACGGCGTGCGCTAGGCAGCAAAAAAAGCTTATAATAACTTCTTTTATGGCCATCCTGTTACGCATGACGGCCAGCAAATAAACAACGCTCATCCCACCTTTTCACCCTGCATTCAAATTAAAGATTAGCTTATGTCTACAGATAAACCTGCAGTTATCCGACGCGCATTGATCAGCGTCTCGGACAAAACCGGTATTGCCGACTTCGCAAGCGCCCTGCACCAGGCGGGCGTGGAAATCCTGTCAACCGGCGGCACCTTCCGTCTGCTGCAGAAAGAAAACATTCCTGCCATCGAGATTGCCGACTACACCGGTTTTCCGGAAATGATGGACGGCCGGGTCAAGACCCTGCACCCGAAAGTGCACGGCGGCATCCTTGCCCGGCGCGATATTGACGCCGCAGTCATGCAGCAGCACGACATTCCGCCGATCGATCTGGTGGTGGTCAATCTGTACCCCTTCGAGGCCACCGTGGCACGCCCGGACTGCGACCTGCCCACAGCCATCGAAAACATTGATATTGGCGGCCCCACCATGTTGCGCGCCGCCGCCAAAAATAACGCCTGGGTCGCCGTGGTAACCAGTCCCGACGACTACGTTTCTGTCATTGCAGAGATGAAACTCAATAACGGCGCCCTGAATCAGGCAACCCGCTTTAACCTGGCTGTCAAAACATTTGAACATACCGCCGCTTATGATAGTGCGATTGCCAACTACCTTGGCCGCATCGTCACCGACAGCGAGTACCCGCGGACTTTCAGTACCCAGTTCCATAAAAAGCAGGACTTGCGCTACGGCGAAAACCCGCATCAGACAGCCGCATTCTATACTGAGAGCAACCCTCAGGACGCCAGCGTCAGTACCGCTGAGCAGCTTCAGGGCAAAGAACTCTCCTACAACAATATTGCCGACACGGATGCGGCACTTGAATGTGTCAAAAGCTTCACCCAGCCAGCCTGCGTCATCGTCAAACATGCCAACCCCTGCGGCGTTGCCGTGGCAGATACGATTGAAGCGGCCTATCAACTGGCGTTTCAAACCGATCCGACATCCGCTTTCGGCGGCATCATCGCCTTCAACCGCGAGCTTGACGCCGCCACAGCCAAGGCCATTATTGACCAACAGTTCAGCGAAGTTATCATTGCGCCTTCCGTGTCTGATGCCGCACTGGCTGTGCTGGAAGCCAAGCCCAATGTGCGCGTGCTGAGCTGTGGTCAGTGGTCCCCGGAAGCTGCACCGGCCTGGGACTTCAAGCGCATCAACGGCGGCCTGCTGGTACAGGATCGTGACATCCACCAGATCAGCCACAGCGACCTGACCGTGGTCAGCAAGCGCCAGCCGACCGAACAGGAACTGGCCGACCTGATGTTTGCCTGGACGGTTGCCCAGTTCGTCAAATCCAACGCCATCGTCTATTGCAAGAATCAACAGACTATCGGGGTCGGCGCCGGCCAGATGAGCCGGGTCTACAGCGCAAAGATCGCTGGCATCAAGGCAGCCGATGAAAATCTGACCGTTGCCGGATCGGTGATGGCGTCGGATGCATTTTTCCCGTTCCGCGATGGCATTGATGCCGCTGCCTCTGCCGGCATTACCGCTGTTATTCAGCCAGGTGGTTCGATGCGTGATGCGGAAGTGATTGCCGCAGCCGATGAAGCGGGCATGGCCATGGTGTTCACCGGCATCCGCCACTTCCGCCATTAACGAGAGTCAACTATGAATATTCTGGTACTTGGCAACGGCGGGCGTGAACACGCACTGGCCTGGAAACTGGCGCAGTCAGCCGGCGTGGCAAAGGTATTTGTGGCGCCGGGAAATGCCGGCACGGCTACTGAGACCGGCGTGGAGAACGTCGCCATTGATCCGCTGGACTTTGCTGCACTGGTCGACTTTGCCAAAGCCAATGATGTTGCACTGACGGTGGTCGGTCCGGAAGCACCGCTGGTAGCGGGCGTGGTGGATTATTTCAGCGAACAGGGCCTGCGCTGTTTCGGACCCGGCAAAGGAGCGGCCCAGCTGGAAGGCTCCAAAGCCTTTACCAAGGACTTCCTGGCCCGTCATGACATCCCCACTGCCAGTTATCAGAACTTCACCGACGCTGATGCCGCCATCGCCTACGTCAGGGCGCAAGGCACCCCCATTGTAATCAAGGCCGATGGTCTGGCGGCCGGCAAAGGTGTGATCATCGCGCAGCATCAGGACGAAGCGGAAGCCACGATTCGCGACATGCTGTCCGGTAACCGCTTTGGCGACGCCGGCAGCCGCGTGGTGATTGAAACCTTTCTGCAAGGCGAAGAAGCCAGCTTTATTGTCATGGTTGATGGGGAGCATGTACTGCCACTGGCAACCTCCCAGGATCACAAGGCACGCGACGATGGTGACAAGGGGCCCAATACCGGCGGCATGGGTGCCTACTCGCCCGCGCCCGTGGTGACACAGGAAGTCCATGATCGCATCATGGCCGAGGTCATCATGCCCACGGTGCGCGGCATGGCCGCTGAAGGCAATCCCTATACCGGTTTTCTGTATGCAGGTGTGATGATTTCCCCGCAAGGGGCCGTCAATGTCATTGAATTCAATTGTCGTTTTGGCGACCCCGAAGCACAGCCAGTCATGATGCGCCTGCAATCAGACCTTGCCGCACTGTGCAACGCTGCCCTGGACCAGCGCCTGCATGAGGTTGACGCCCGGTGGGATGCACGCGCCAGCATCGGCGTCGTGCTGGCCAGTGGCGGCTACCCCGAGGCCTACGACAAGGGTGTGCCCATCAATGGCCTTGACGATGCCGCCGGCGACAACATCAACGCCAAGGTATTCCATGCCGGTACTGCCCTGAAAGATGGTAAAGTAGTCACCAATGGCGGTCGTGTGTTGTGTGCTGTGGCACTTGGTAATACAGTCACGGAGGCGCAGAAGGCCGCCTATGCGCTGGCTGACAGGATCAGTTGGGACAAAATGGTCTGTCGGCGCGACATTGGTCACCGGGCGATAACCCGGGAAATGCAGCGAGCGACTCCCGCATAGTGAAACCACGAGGACAGGGGTAATGGTGCAAAGCACGGGCAATGAGACAGGTAAGAGGCCGAACATGTTTTCATTCAATCTGGCTGACCGGCTGGTCCTGCAGCTTGATCAGGCTCTGCATACCCTGATGCCGGGCAGCAGCGCCGCTGCCCGGCACACTCCGGCTACTGCTGTTGACGAGACCGAACTGTCCGCTACGGACCGCCAGCAGGCCGCAGCGCTGATGCGCATCAACCATACCGGCGAGGTATGCGCGCAAGCCCTTTACCAGGGCCAGGCCCTGACCGCACGCTTGCCTGATGTGCGCACCAGCATGGATCTTGCCGCCCGCGAAGAAATTGACCACCTGGCCTGGTGCGAGACCCGGTTACAGGAGCTGGATAGCCGCACCAGCATGCTCAACCCGCTCTGGTACGCGATGTCCTTCGGTATGGGCGCCGCTGCCGGGCTGGTCGGTGACAAATGGAGCCTGGGCTTTGTTGGCGAAACCGAAAGACAGGTGTGTGAACACCTGGAAGATCACCTCGACAAGCTGCCCGCCAATGACCTGAAGAGCAAAGCGGTGCTGACGCAAATGATTGCGGACGAGCGCAGCCACGGCGAATCGGCCATGGCCGCTGGCGGCGCTGAACTGCCCTTGCCGGTCAAAGCCGGCATGAAACTGATGGCCGGGGTCATGAAAACTCTGACCTACCGGATCTGAGACGCAAGCGGTGTCGCATCTGCCTCGTCTGCTCAAAATCACCTCAGTCGCCGCCAAATACCGGCTGCATCAACTCAGTCCGCTGACGGCACGCTCGTGGGTAATACGCAGCGTCATGGCTATTGTGGGCCTGCCGTGGACCGGCAATGCTGCGCGCCACCTGTCGCCCGAACAGCGCCTGCGCACCGCGCTGGAAGAGCTGGGACCGATCTACATCAAGTTTGGTCAGTTGTTATCCACGCGCCGCGACTTTCTGCCTCATGCCCTGGCTGACGAGCTGCAAAGCCTCCAGGACCGGGTCCCCGGCTTTACTTCGCCGGCCATCACAACCATTGTTGAAACGGCTCTCGAAAGTCCCTGGCAGAATCATTTCAACCACATCAACCCTGAGGCCCTGGCGTCCGCCTCCATCGCCCAGGTACACGAAGCCACCCTGCTGAGCGGCGAACACGTTGTCATCAAGGTACTGCGACCTGGCATCAATGAAACCATCCGGCAGGACATCGTTGTGCTCAAATGGCTGGCCCGGCTGATCGAGCGTTACGTACCTGATGGCCGCCGCCTGCGCCCGCGCGAAGTGATCGCTGACTATGAACATGTCATTCTGGGTGAACTGAACCTGATGGCAGAAGGTGCCAATACCACCTTGTTGCGCCGCAATTTTGAACACTCCCCGTTACTGTACGTACCCAGGGTCTATTGGGATGTCAGTCGCGATGGCATGCTGGTGACCGAGCGCATCAATGGCATTCCGGTGTCCGATGTGGTGCAGCTACAGGCAAAGCAGGTGGATTTGAGGAAATTGGCCGAAACCGGGGTGGAGATATTTTTTACCCAGGTCTTCGAACACAGTTTTTTCCATGCCGACATGCACCCCGGCAACATCTTTGTCGATCCGGCTGACCCGCAGAATCCCCGCTACATCGCCATCGACTGCGCCATCATCGGCTCTTTGAGCAACGAAGATCAGCAATACCTGGCGCGCAACCTGCTGGCAATCTTCAAGCGTGACTATCGCAAGGTTGCCGAGCTGCACGTGGAATGCGGCTGGGTGCCAAAAACCACAAAAGTGGTTGAGTTCGAAGCGGCCATGCGCACGGTGTGCGAACCCATTTTTGAGAAACCATTAAAAGACATCTCCTTCGGTTATCTCCTGATACAGCTGTTCCGGACTGCGGGACGCTTCAACATGGAAGTGCAACCATCACTGGTGTTGCTGCAGAAAACGCTGCTCAATGTCGAAGGGCTCGGACGTCAGTTGTATCCGGAGCTGGATTTGTGGCAGACTGCGTTGCCGTTTCTGGAGCGCTGGAACCGGCGCCGCATGAAACCCTCGTTTTTGTGGCGCGAGCTGAAGAACAATGCGCCCGACTGGGTCGAACAATTTCCCCACTTGCCGCAACTGGTTCTGAACAGTCTTAACCAGCATGAAAAAGTCCAGACACTCAGCGACACGCTGCAGACAGTCATTGACCAGCAGCGCCAGCTGGAGAAGCGTCGACGTCGGCGCTCGCGGCGATTGCTGACGCTGCTGGTGGTTGCAGGATTGCTTTTCGTATTTTTGTATTTTACGCAGTGAAAGAGCATACTGGTATCATGAGTAATACATCCTGGCTGGATCAGATCAAATGGAATGGCGATGGTCTGGTGCCTGTTGTCACGCAGGATAGCCAAACCCGCCGCCTGTTAACCCATGCCTGGATAAACCGCGATGCGCTGGCCCTGACCCTGGCCGAAGGTCGTGCCGTGTACTGGTCGCGTTCACGGCAGAAAATCTGGCGCAAAGGCGAGGAGTCCGGAAATGTGCAGAAAATCCGGGATATCCTGCTGGACTGTGATGGTGACACGGTATGCTACCTGGTCGAGCAGATCGGCGGCATTGCCTGTCACACCGGTCGCGAAAGCTGCTTTTATCAAAAATTGACAACCGTTGAAGGCAAACCATCCTGGCAGATCACCGATCCGGTGCTTAAAGACCCGTCAGCGATGTATGGTACACGATCATGACAACCACCCCGGCCCCTGACACTCTGACCCAACTGGCGAGCATTCTTGCCGAGCGCAGACAGGCGGACGCCAACACGTCCTATGTTGCCAGTCTGCATCAGAAAGGTTTGAACAAAATCCTGGAGAAAGTCGGTGAAGAAGCGGTAGAAACCATTCTGGCCGCGCGCGACACCGACGCCGGAGGCGACGCCTCCGCACTGATCAGCGAAACCGCCGATTTGTGGTTCCACAGCATGGTCATGCTGAGCCACCTCGGCTTGAGCCACGAGCAGGTATTGGAAGAACTGACAAAGCGCTTTAACATATCCGGCCTGACAGAAAAGGCATCCAGGACCGGGTCTTAAATTACAGCTTCATAACACACAAGGTCATCAAGTTGACCATTTACAGGCTACATCGGAGGAATCATGGGTATCGGCGGCATCAGTATATGGCAACTGTTAATCATCGCATTGATCATTGTGCTGCTGTTTGGCACCAAGAAATTACGCACACTGGGCTCTGACCTGGGCGGCGCGTTAAAGGGTTTCAAACAGGCGGTCAAAGACAAGGATGAAGAAAGTGATGATTCCTCTGCAGAAAACCCGCCCGGACAGCTAGGCACCGAAGCGATGCGCAAAGATGCGCACACCGACACACAGACAGAAAAACCACAAGACAAGTAAATGCAACAGCCGGAAGGCGTCCTGTTGGGCGCCTTCCGGCTTTGTGTCTCACAAACGGCAAGTCTCGCAAACTATTAAAAGTTTCATGGGTATAACACGTGGATCGCAGCGATGTTTGATATAGGCTTTATGGAGCTGCTACTGATTGGCATTGTGGCCCTGCTGGTGCTGGGTCCGGACAAACTGCCGGGCGCAATCCGCACAGGTGCCTTGTGGTTTGGTCGTGCCAAACGCAGCTTCAACAAGGTAAAATCTGAAATCGAACAACAAATAAATACTGACGAGATTCGACGCCAGCTCCACAACGAATCCATTCTGGGTGACATCAAAGAGGCACGCAAAAACGCTGACAAACTGATCAAGGACACTCAGTCGGAAATCAGAAGCACTGAAGACAGCGTCAAGCGCTCCATGGACACAACGGGCAAGAGCATCACCTCCGTCAAAGCAACCACCAGCGCAGACGAAGGCATCCCGACGCCGCCACCGGAGAACTACGTCGCAAACAAGGATGCCATATCAGAGCACAGGGCGGACGAGTCTGAGACGACAATTGAACCCGAAGCACCAAAGCCCCAGGCAACAGACGAGCCTGCTCCGGAGCCCGTGCCGGAGACCGAAGACACCAGACCATCGCAGGATATTTACAGCACCCCGCCTTCCGGTATTGTAAGTATGCAAAACGGAAAATTTTCTGCCGTGAATGACAAACCGACAACGTCGGACTCATCATCCGGCAAGAATTGAGAGACTGACATGGCGAAAGACCCTTCAACGGGAACAAAGCAGGATCCGGAAGTCGGCGGTGATCTAACTCTCGTTGGCCATCTGGTCGAACTGCGGGATCGTCTCCTGCGATGCATCATAGCTTTGCTGGTTGTATTCCTGTCATTGATTTATTTCGCCAATGATATTTACACATTCGTTGCCTCGCCACTGGTGTCAGTCCTGCCGCCCGACACCAGCATGATTGCGATCGATCCAACGTCTCCGTTCTTCACGCCATTCAAACTGACTTTCTATGCCTCTCTGTTTGTCTGCGCGCCTTACCTTCTGTTCCAGATCTGGGCGTTTATCGCCCCGGGGCTGTACCGGAACGAAAAGTCGCTGGCCATACCACTGTTTGTCTCCAGCGTTCTGCTGTTCTACGCAGGCATGGCGTTCGCGTACTACGTACTTTTCGGCGTCGTGTTCAGCTTCTTCGTCTCGGTAGCCCCGGAAGACATTGCCGTGGCACCGGACATCGCCAGCTATCTGAGCTTTGTACTGAAGATATTTTTTGCCTTTGGCTTCGCCTTCGAGATACCGATTGCCGTCTTCCTGTTCATGTGGGCAGGATTGATTGAGGCGGAGGATCTGAAAAAGAAACGTCCGTACGTCATAGTCGGTTGTTTTGTGGTCGCCATGCTGCTGACACCACCGGATCCGTTCACACAATCGCTGCTGGCAATACCCATGTGGATGCTGTTCGAAGTGGGCGTGTTTTTTGGCAGCGCGTTCCTGAAGAAGAAAGCCGCAGAAGAGGCCCAGAACCCGGAGTCGTGACAGCCCGATGCCCTTCCCGATCTAACCGCGAAGCTGGGCGGGACTGGATGTCAACTGAAGGGGCTTATGCGACAGGGAAGTCGCATAAGAGCCTCCAGGGCCAGTTTTTGCTCCTGCAAAACTAGCATTTCCGCCATCCATGGCGGTCAGAAAAGGTTCACGGCGTCCCCTGAAGGTGACACCCAGTCACGCCCGGCGCTCCCCAACAAAGCCACCGAGCGGGTCTTACTGCCGTAAAACAAACGTTACCGGCCCATCATTCTCCAGCAGCACCTTCATGTCCGCGCCAAACTGACCCGTGACCGTCGCAGGATGTTCAGTCCGCAGCCACGCAACAAGCTGATCATACAAAATTTTGGCATCTGCCGGCGCCATCGCCGAAGTAAAGCTGGGCCGCAACCCCTTGTCAGTCGACGCCGCCAGCGTAAACTGCGACACCAGCATCACCTCTGCGCCAGCATCCACAACACTGCAGTTCATGCGCCCGTCATTGTCCGCAAAGACACGGTAATTGAGTACCTTGCGCAACAGCTTCTCCCCGCTCGCACGCGAATCCGCTTTCTCGATACCCAGAAAAACAACAAGCCCCCGACCCATGGCGCAATGCTCTGCACCATCGATTCGGAGGCTTGCATGGTTAACCCGCTGTATCAACGCGATCATTTAGCTAACACCCTGCATTATCAGTGGAGCCACCGCCCGCACCGGAACCAGCGGGAAGTGAGCGAGGGTGTACGTGACCGCCAGGGATGGCGGAAATGCCTGCAATGCAGGAGCATTTGCAGGCCAAGGAACCTCCCCCCTGTTGGCGAGCGTCCCGCGCAGCCCACTGATCAGCCCCGGGCAACACCACCGCGGCTGGCACGCTTGCGATCACTCTCCGTCAAATGCTTCTTGCGGATACGGATACTGGCCGGCGTAATCTCAACCAGCTCATCCTCATCGATAAACTCCATCGCCTGCTCCAGCGTATGCTTCACCGGCGGCGTCAACACGATGTTCTCATCGGTACCCGAAGCACGCACGTTGGTCAGCTGCTTACCCTTGATCGGGTTAACCACCAGATCATTGTCACGGCTGTGCAGACCAATAACCATACCCTCGTAAACTTCCACGTTAGGCTCGATAAACAAACGGCCGCGTTCCTGCAATGCCCACAGCGAATAACCCAGCGCCTTACCGGTTACCATGGAAACCAGCACACCATTTTTGCGGGCTGCCAGATCACCGGCTTTGGCCGGACCATAGTGGTCAAACACATGGTTCATCATGCCGGTACCCGAGGTCATGCTCAGGAACATGGAGCGGAAACCGATCAGGCCACGCGTCGGCACGGTAAACGTCAAACGTACACGTCCCTTGCCGTCGGGCAGCATGTCCGACATTTCCGCACGGCGCAGGCCCAGTTCCTCGATTATGGAGCCCTGGTGCTCGTCGTTACAGTCGATCATCAGAATCTCGAATGGCTCGCTCAGCACGCCGTCGATTTCTTTCATGATCACCTGCGGACGCGATACTGCCAGCTCAAAACCTTCGCGGCGCATGGTTTCGATCAGCACCGACAGATGCAATTCACCACGACCCGATACCTTGTATTTGTCAGGCGTCTCGCCTTCCTCGACGCGCAGCGCCACGTTGTGGATCAGTTCGCGGTCCAGCCGCTCCCTGATATTACGCGTGGTGACAAACTTGCCTTCGCGGCCGGCAAACGGTGAATCGTTAACCTGGAATGTCATGGTGATGGTGGGCTGATCAACCGTCAGCGGCGTCATGGCTTCCACGTGGTCGGGATCACACAGCGTGTCCGAGATGTTGAGTTTGTCCAGCCCCGTGATACAGATGATCTCACCCGCGCGGGCTTCGGTGACGTCAACACGATCCAGACCCAGGTGGCTTTTCACCTGCAGAATCTTGCCCTTACGGGTTTCGCCGTCCTTATCGATGACAGTAACCTGCATGTTCGGCCTGGCGACACCGCCGGTGATACGGCCAATACCAATGACACCAACGTAGCTGTTGTAGTCCAGGGCGCTGATCTGCATCTGGAATGGCGCATCAGCGTTAACCGGGGGTGGCGGCACCTTGTCGATGATGGTCTGAAACAGCGGTGTCATGTCCTCAGCCAGCTCATCGGCTTCCATACCGGCGATACCGTTCAGGGCAGAGGCATAGATCACCGGGAAGTCCAGCTGCTCGTCAGTGGCGCCCAGACGGTCAAACAGGTCGAATACTTCGTTCAGCACCCAGTCAGGCCGGGCGCCGGGGCGGTCAACCTTGTTGATCACCACAATCGGGTGCAGCCCCTGGGCAAAGGCCTTCATGGTCACAAAACGCGTCTGTGGCATGGGTCCGTCAACCGCATCAACCAGCAACAACACGCTGTCCACCATGGACATCACGCGCTCAACCTCGCCGCCAAAGTCGGCGTGTCCGGGTGTATCCACGATGTTGATATGGTAGCCATTCCAGTTAATAGCCGTGTTTTTGGCCAGAATGGTAATCCCGCGCTCTTTCTCCTGGTCATTGGAGTCCATCACGCGCTCCACAGAGCCACCACGATCCCCCAGCGTACCGGACTGTTGCAGGAGTTTATCAACCAGGGTGGTTTTACCATGGTCGACGTGGGCGATAATGGCGATATTGCGGATCTTCTCAATCACTGGGGACACCTATTACTGAAAGGGGGGCACTGCCGAAAAAAAGGTGGGAGATTATACTACAGCTATCTTGACAATTCCATTACCACAGCTGTACTTGGGAAAATTGCCGCCTTCAGCACCTTCCCTTGCCGATACCCCGGGGTCAACCCAACGCCAATGCCACAGGCCCGGGGCCCCTCTCGCCCGCAGTTCTTCCCGAACCCACCCTTCCGGGCATCTAGTCAAACTGTGACGTGACTCACACAGTTATTATTGCATTCTGAGCACTACATCACAGTTTGGTAACAAAACAGGCTATTCGTTCAGATATACAGGTCCACGGGCCAGTGCAGCGACGTAACAGAACCGACGACAACCTTCACAGTCACTTACAAGGAAATCATTCGTATGCTTTTCAGAGCCTGTGGAAAACCAACAACTCGTCACAAGGAGTTAACCATGAAGACCTTTAACAGCAATCCTTCGAAGTGGACACGTTATGCACTGGCAGCCGCAATCACCAGCGTTTCAGCGTTAAGCTTCGCCTCAAGTCACCGCGAAGCGCCGATGATCGCCGGCATGCCCAGGCTGGACGCCACCGACCTTTACATGTTTCGCAGTTATGAAGAAGGCCGGGAAGATTATGTGACCATCATTGCAAACTATTTCCCGCTACAGGCGGCTTACGGCGGCCCCAACTATTTCGACCTGGAAACGGCAGGTCTGTATGAAATTCATATCGATAATGACGGCGACTCCATTGAGGACATCACCTTCCAGTTCGATTTCTCAACCATCCTGGCAGGCGTTGCAGTGCCCGTGGGCGATGAAAATGTGCCCATCCCGTTGATCAACGCGGGCGGCATCGGCCCGGATGCAACGGACACCGACAATGTCAACTCCAGGCAAGAATATAAACTTAATGTGATCACTGGCGAACGACGCACCGGAAATGTTGAAGCCGCAACCAACCTGACCACAAACGCGACAACTTTCCGAAAACCAGTCGATTACATCGGCACAAAATCGATCCCGAACTATGAGCAGTATGCCAGCACGCACATATATCCGGTCAGCCTCCCAGGCTGCAGCGCCGAAGGTCGTGTTTTTGTTGGTCAACGCAGAGAAGGTTTTGCAGTCAACCTGGGCCAGGTATTCGACCTGGTCAACCTGAACCCACTCGGCTCGGAAGACGCCATTGCCAACCCGATTGGCGATTCCAGCGTGACTTCACTGGCCATGGAGGTTCCGATTTCCTGTCTGACCGATGGCGATCCGGTCATTGGCGCCTGGACAACGTCCAGTCTTAATATGGGAGACCAGGAACCCATGCAGGTATCTCGCCTCGGGTTTCCGCTGGTAAACGAAGTTATTATCGGGCTGCCCGATAAGGACAAATTTAACGGCAGTCACCCGCACAACGATGCACAGTTCGTTAACTATGTGCAAAATCCTACGCTGCCTTTCCTGCTTGAACTGCTGTTCTCCGATGCAGGGGCCAAGGCGCCGACAAACTTCCCACGCGCTGATTTGATAGCCGCAGTCACGGGGGTTCCAGACCTGAACCTACCAGCCAATATAGCCAGCGACATGTTCCCGCGTAGCGAAATGCTGCGCCTCAACACGTCCATCGCTGCCAAAGCCGCCCCGGAGCAAATGAACATGGGCGTTCTTGCCGGCGACACCTCTGGCTTCCCCAACGGCCGTCGACCGGGTGACGATGTTGTCGACATCGCCCTCCGCGTGATGATGGGCGCACTGATCGAAGATGCCGAGATCGCACCTAACAGAACGGCACCGTTCACCGATCAGACAACTGTTAAGGCGACGGATTTTAATACCGCATTTCCGTACCTGAACGCACCCCTGCCCGGCTCTGCCGTGCAGTAAGATTAAGTGGTGTTTCTACCAGCGGCACAGGGATGTGTCGCAACCCACTTGACCGACAGACAAAGGCCCTACCGACATGATATTCCTGTTCAATAATATTAAGCGCTCAGTCGCTGCCCGGCTTATGCTGGTGACGACGTGCTTTTTTACGACTCAATACAGTCTGGCGCAACCCTACACGCCGGAAAGCGATAGCAGCGTGGTGGAAGTACTGCCTGCCGCTATCATTGAACTGTCCGCAGATATCCGGGAATTGCAGGCCTCAGAGACAGGAGCCGGCCCCATCAACGCGCAGGCACTCCTGCAACTGGCCATGGAGTCTTATCAGCTGGCAGCGTCCAGCGGCGAGGCCCGCGCCTACGGCCGCACGCTGTCTATCCTGCAGCGCTGGCCCGAAGGCACAGAAAAACCCGCCACCTATCACATACTGATGGCAGCGGTACTGCAGCACAATCATGAATTCAATGCCGCACTCGAACATTTACAGCCACTGACCTCTGATACCAATAACAATCGGACGGTCATCATTCAGTCGCTGATGATGCAGGCACAGATCGGCCTGGTCATTGGCGACTACGATCTGGTTGAACAAAGCTGCACGGCGTTGCGATCCTCTGCACGACAGCCGGTATTTCTAAATTGTCAGGCGCAGCTTGACGGCATACGCGGTAACGCAGAGGAAGCACTCAACACACTGACCACCACTTTGAGTAACGGTAACGATCTCAATGCCCTGGACTACCAGGAGTTACTGACAACAGCTGCAGCGATTTCTCATCGCACCGGAGATGCGACTCAGGCAGAACGATACTACCGGGCAGCACTGAGCCTTTCTCCCGGAAACACATACCTGGTGGTGAATTACAGCAATCTGTTGCTTGAGCGCGGCAGGTCGGCAGACGTCATTAATTTACTGTCATCATATTCTGATGAAGAGCTCAATACAGAACTGCGCATCATCATGGCCAGGGCGCTACGTGCGCGCAACACCGGCAGCGATCAACAACGTGCAGAGAATTTTTTCGCCACCCTGGAAGAGGATTTTCAATTGGCTTTTTTGCGCGATGAAGCTATACCGCATAAGGAGTATGCACAATTCGCGCTTTACCTCGCCGACCTGCCCGAAGCCGCTCTCAGCGCTGCAAAAGACAACTGGCAGCTGCAAAAAGAACCTTCCGATACGCTGCTGCTGGCAAGCGCCGCCGCTGCGAACGACGATCAGGATACGCTGGACGAAGTTGATCGGTGGATCAGGACGACCGGCACCCAGGATGTCCGGCTACAACGCATACTCGACAGCCACAGACAAGGCCAAAGCGAAGGCCAGGGTCAGGGCCAAAACCAGGACAGTGCCAGAGAGACGTCACCATGAAAATACTGACTGTGTTACTTGCATTACTGATCTGGCCTGCTGCCGCATCTGGCCATAGCCTTAGCGACAGCTTTCTGGATCTGACGGTAGATAATGCACAGATCTCCGGACACTGGCTGATTGCCGTACGTGATCTCGAGCTCGCTGTTGGCCTGGACGGCAATAGCGACGATCAGGTCACCTGGGGGGAGATACAGCAGCGCAGCTCTGCAATTGAGCAATACGCGCTGTCCCGGCTTGACCTGAGCATCGCAGACAACGATTGCTCACTGGCATCAGGAACTTTCCAGGTTGAGCAAAGAAATGCAGGCATGTTCCTGTTCATGCCCATCAGCGGGGCCTGCAACAGCACCGGCGACCTGCTTATCGATTACAACCTGTTGTTTGATATTGATTCTTCTCATCGCGGCATACTGAACCTGACCTACAACGGCGAATCGCACCTGCGCCTGTTCTCTCCTGCCGAACCATCACACAACATAGACCCGGCAGGCTCCTCAGCGATGGCAAACCTGTGGACTTTCCTGGTCGAAGGCGTCTGGCACATCTGGATAGGGCTGGACCACATCCTGTTCCTGTGTGCACTTATCATCCCGATTGTGCTGGGCTCAGGTGTTTTCCGCAGCACTCCGCTGCGTCGTGAACCCGGCGCCAGCGCGAGGATACTGGTTGATATTTTCAAGGTGGTCACCGCTTTTACTGTGGCCCATTCGGTAACATTGATTCTGGCGACATTGCAGATTGTTGTTCTGCCTTCCCGCCTGGTTGAATCAGTGATTGCTCTGTCCGTTGCGGTGACCGGACTGAATATAATCTTCCCGATATTTCGTGGCCATAGCTGGCAGATTGCCTTCGGCTTTGGCCTGATTCACGGTTTCGGGTTCGCCGGCGTACTCGGCGACCTGGCATTGCCCACGCACCTGTTCATCAGCAGCCTGCTCAGCTTCAATATTGGTGTTGAAATCGGTCAATTGGTGATCGTGGTACTGCTGGTACCCGCGTTATGGCTGCTGGGTCGGCTCGCGCTCACCCGACGCCTGACTGTGGCTGCCAGTGGCATTGCCATAACCGGCTTTGGCCTGCTGTGGCTGGCGCAACGTTCATTGCCTACCCTGGTCAGCTAGGGGGGCGGTAAACACCCACGTTGTCATGCCCGGCATCCTTCAGGTGCGAGGCATGCAGACGACTCATCATGCCCTTGTCACAGTACAGCAGGTAGTGCCGGGAAGCATCCAGGGTCGCAAACCGGGTACTGAGCTGATAAAAAGGCACAACAGCCACATCAAAGTCGTCCGTACTCAAGGGTGATCGCTCCTGTTCAGTGGGGTGCCGGATATCGACCACCACGGCGCCTGCCGGCACCGTGGCCATTTGCTCAGGCTCGACATCCCGATGCTCGATCACCTCAACAACCCGGTCAATCATTTGCACCTCGCGTGCATCTACTGCCGCGCGAAGCAGCGCCGGATCGATTTTTGCCTCTTCCTCAATGACACGATGTGGCCTGGCATTGGTGGTGGGTTTTACCGAAATCACGCCACAGTACTCCGGCACCTGCGCGGAGAACTCTTCCGTGCCAATACGACGCGCCATGTCGATGATGTCCTGTTTATCCGTGACAATGAGCGGCCGCAATATCAGCATGTCAGTCACCTGATCAATGACATTCAGGTTCGGCAGGGTCTGGCTCGCCACCTGTGCCACGCACTCCCCGGTCACCAGCGCCGACAACTTCATTTCGCGCGCCACCGTGTCGGCCGCGCGTATCATCATGCGCTTGAGCACGACCCCCATATGACCACTGTCGACTTTATCGAGGATTTCACTCAACAGCGGCTCGAACGGAACACTGACGAACTTGACCCGGTGCGAGGAACCAAAGCGCATCCACAGGTATAACGCCACCTCTTTTACTGCCAGTTCATGCTCCTTGCCGCCCAGATTAAAAAACAGAAAATGCGTCTGTATACCACGGCGCATGAACAGGTAACTGGACACCGAAGAGTCAAAACCGCCGGAGATCAATGACAACACCGGCTCCTGTGTGCCCATCGGGTAACCGCCCAAACCACGCCACTGCTCCTTGACCACATACAGAATCTGCTGGCGTATCTCCACCCGCACAGTAATATCCGGCCGATTCAGATCGACTTTTGCTGCACCGGTTTCGCGCAGCAGGGCCGCACCAAGGTATCGCTCCAGCTCCATGGAGTTGAAGTCATGATTGCCCTGCCGCTTGCTGCGCACGGCAAAGCTGCGGCCTTGCAGACGATCACGATAAAACGGCAGTATTTCCGCCACAATGCCGTCAAAATCAGGCAATGGCTGTTTGCTGACCTGACTGATAAGGGAAATGCCTGAGGTATTGCGCAGAATATCAACGACCTGATCGACAAGAATTTTGTCATCGCTGACGGTTTCCACTTCCAGAAGATCCCAGTCACCGGTTACACTGATGTTCGCATTCAGACGGCCGAGCATAATCCGCAGATTCCTCCGTAGCGCCTTGATCTGACGTTGGCGCACGGGACGCGTTTTGATGGTAATTTCGGGGAAAAAGCGGATAACGAATAACATTGCTGCTGACCTTGTGTACAACGTGTGTGGCAAGCCCGATGAGACTGGCAGGCATGATTTTCCGAGCCGGGATTGGGGCTGGCGCATCAAAACAGGGCATTATGCACCATTTATGTGCGAGCGCCTGAATTATGCTTTATATTGGTGCGTTTTTGCGCATCGCCCGATGCTAAGCCGACGGTCGACTCCTGATATACAGGGCTCCTGGCAGTTGTGAACGATGGCATATATCTTGCTCATTCTCAGCTACTCGGGCATGGTACGCGTACGCCATTATAATGCCGAATGCCCAGCTTGTTGAGTGCCATGAGGATAAAGTGAGTGGCACACGATCGACATAGAAGAAATGAACACTGAGCAACGACCGCGAATTGTGGTCGTATCAGATTATAAACTGTGACTTTAACCGTCACCCAATTCTCGATCACACGGAGGATCAGGAATGTCTGAGAAGACTTTAAACTTAATCAAAGAGAACGATGCCAAGTGGGTTGACTTGCGCTTTACCGATACCAAGGGTAAAGAGCAGCATGTGACCTTCCCTGCAGCCGTTGTTAACGAAGGCTTCATGGATGGCGTCATGTTCGACGGCTCCTCAGTAGCCGGCTGGAAAGGCATCAACGAATCAGACATGATCCTGAAGCCTGACGACACCACAGCTGTGCTGGATCCGTTTGCTGACGAAGTGCAGGTAAACCTGCGCTGCGACATCATCGAACCACGCACCATGCAGGGTTACAACCGTGACCCGCGCTCCGTGGCGCGTCGTGCTGAAGAATACCTGAAGTCGACCGGTATCGGCGACGAGGCGTTTTTTGGCCCTGAGCCAGAGTTTTTTGTGTTTGACGAAGTCAAATGGAATATCGCAATGGACGGCGCCTTCTTCAAGATCGGCAGCGAAGAAGCGGCCTGGTCGTCAGGCAAGAGCATTGACGGCGGCAACATGGGCCACCGCCCGAAAGTCAAAGGTGGTTACTTCCCCGTGCCTCCGGTTGATTCCCTGAGCGACCTGCGCGGCGCCATGTGCGACACCATGGAAGCCATGGGCCTTGAAATCGAGCTGCATCACCACGAAGTGGGCAACGCAGGTCAGTGCGAAATCGGCACCAAGTTCAACTCTCTGGTATACAAGGCCGATGAAGTTCAGATCCTGAAATACTGCGTACTGAATACCGCACATGCTTTTGGCAAAACGGCAACGTTCATGCCCAAACCGCTGGTTGGTGATAACGGTTCAGGCATGCACGTTCATATGTCCATTTCCAAAGATGGCAAAAACATGTTTGCCGGCGACGGCTATGCCGGCCTGTCTGAGACTGCCCTGTTCTACATCGGCGGTATCATCAAGCACGCCAAGGCACTGAATGCGTTCGGCAACGCCTCTACCAACAGCTACAAGCGTCTGGTCAAGGGCTTCGAGGCACCAACACTACTGGCCTATTCATCACGCAACCGTTCAGCTTCCATTCGTATTCCGTACATTCTGGGCGGCAATCCGAAGGCCGTTCGAATCGAAGTGCGTTTTGGTGACTGTACTGCCAACCCTTACCTGTACTTTGCGGCCCTGCTGATGGCCGGCCTGGACGGTATCAAGAACAAGATCCACCCTGGCGACCCTGCCAGCAAAGATCTGTACGACCTGGAGCCGGAAGAAGAAGCGGAAATTCCAAAGGTCTGCTACTCACTGGATCAGGCTCTGGAAGCACTGGACCAGGATCGCGACTTCCTCAAGCAGGGCGGCGTATTCTGCGACGATCTGATCGACGGCTACATCGCGCTCAAGCAACAGGACTGCACACGCCTGAACGCAGCTGCTCACCCCGTTGAGTTTGATATGTACTACAGCTGCTGATCATTGCAGATGCAGTAAAAAAAGCGCCTGCCGAAGTTTTCGGCAGGCGCTTTTTTTTGCGCCACAGTAGCCCATATTGACAACAAAAATTGTCTTGCGCACTATATTGGTGCATTGATCTGAACCCTGCCCGACCCGAGCCCTCACCGCTCGGCACAGCAACCAGCCCAAACGCGCCAAAAAAGGACATCAATCACGCCATGCTCCCCAATGAACCGGTTGGCCGAAGATGGTTTGTTTATTGCATGGCCTTGACCTAAGCAACGAGGTACGCCGACAAACCATGCAATCCGGTAGTAGCAATTCATATAAACGCCTATTAGATACTCTGGCAACATCCATACTGGTGTTGGACCAGAACCTGCGCCTGCAATATATCAACCTGGCGGCGGAAAGCCTGTTGGCCATCAGTGGCCGCCAGATCAACAACGCTTTTGTCGGCGACATTTTCCTCAGTGCCGACCAGGACGTCACAGACATCCGCCAGGCCGTTGACGGGCATCACAGTTTCACCAAACGCAAGACTCAATTGCATCTGATCAATGGCAAGACGCTGCAGGTTGATTACACCGTGACCCCGTTGAATGATTTCCCCGATGCCGCGGTGGTGATTGAAATTCAGAGTATGAACTATGCAGAGCGCATCAGTCGCGACGAGACCCTGATCTCAACGCACGAAACCACCCGCGAACTGGTGCGCGGCCTGGCACATGAAATCAAAAACCCGCTGGGTGGCATTCGCGGCGCCGCACAGTTGCTGGCAAGCGAGCTGCCAGGCTCCGATCTGACCGACTATACCAACGTTATCATCGAAGAGGCCGACCGCCTGCACAAGCTGGTCGACCGACTGGTGGGCTCGCGCAAACCCATGGACTACCGCTCGCTCAATGTGCACGAAGTGCTGGAGCGGGTGCGCAACCTGGTTGACGCGGAAGTCAGCGACCGGGACATTACCCTGGTGCGTGACTACGACCCCAGCATTCCGGAGCTGCAGGGTGACTTTGAACAGCTCATTCAGGCTGTTCTCAACATCGTGCGTAACGCAGTGCAGGCACTGGAAAGCCCTCATGTCAAACATCGCTCGGGGCTGATTGAGCTGAAAACCCGGGTCATGCGCAACGTCACCATCGGCACGGTGTTTCACCGTCTGGTAGCTCGACTGGAAGTCGTGGATAACGGTCCCGGGGTACCACCGGAACTCATAGACAACATTTTTTTTCCGATGATCAGCGGACGTGCCGAAGGTACGGGTCTGGGCCTGTCCATTGCCCATTCAATCGTCAACCAGCACAAAGGCATCATCGAGTGCAGCAGTGAACCTGGCCGTACGCGTTTTTCCATATTTCTGCCAGTCCTGACACAGGCGCCGGCACCACCAGACTATTGCGGCAATGGTTCGGGAGCACTCAGCTCCGGAGTCTTCAACGGTCAGTTTGGGAAATAGCCTTCAACGGTCAGTTTGGCAAGTAGTCTAAACGGGGTATTATTACCATGAGCAAACATAACACGGTCTGGGTACTGGATGACGACAAGTCCATACGCTGGGTGCTGGAAAAATCCCTCACCCGTTCCGGCATGAGCACACACTGCTTCGACAATGGCGACGATCTGTTGCATCGCCTGGAAAAAGAGCGACCCGACGCCATTATCAGTGATATTCGCATGCCCGGCATCAACGGCCTGGACCTGCTATCCACCGTGCACGAGCGTTTTCCGCAACTGCCGGTGATCATCATGACCGCCCACTCCGACCTGGACAGTGCCGTCTCCTCTTACAGCCGTGGTGCCTTTGAATATCTGCCCAAACCCTTTGACATAGATGAAGCGGTGGCGATGACTCAGCGCGCCCTTGAGCACGCACGCGAGCAGGATCTGGATATTCCTGCACCCGTACTGGAGAGCAGTAAAGAGATCATTGGCGAAGCGCCTGCCATGCAGGAAGTATTTCGTGCCATCGGCCGTTTGTCGCAGTCCAACATCACCGTGCTTATTAACGGCGAATCAGGCACCGGTAAAGAACTGGTGGCACATGCGCTGCATAAACACAGCCCTCGCCGCGAAAAACACTTTATCGCCCTGAACGTGGCGGCTATTCCCAAGGAGCTGATTGAATCAGAACTGTTTGGCCACGAAAAAGGCTCGTTCACCGGCGCCACTGCACATAGAACGGGCCGCTTTGAACAGGCCAACGGCGGCACCCTGTTTCTTGACGAAATCGGTGACATGCCGCCGGATACCCAGACCCGATTGCTGCGTGTGTTGTCCGACGGTGAGTTTTACCGGGTTGGCGGCACCACGCCGATCAAGGTTGACGTGCGCATCATTGCTGCCACGCACCAGAACCTGGAAAAGCTGGTCGGGCAGCATCTGTTCCGCGAAGATCTGTTTCACCGCCTGAACGTTATCCGCATCCATATTCCGCGCCTGCGTGACCGCCGTGAGGACATTCCCCGCCTGGCCCGCCACTTCCTGGCACGCGCAGCCGAAGAACTTGACGTGGAGTCCAAGGTACTGCGACCGGAAACGGAAAAGTACATCACCGGACTCAACTGGCCGGGCAACGTGCGGCAGCTGGAGAACTTCTGCCGCTGGGTCACAGTCATGGCATCCAGCCGCGAGGTGCGCATTGATGACCTGCCGCCCGAATTGATGGAGCACCAGGCACAAAACAGCAGCGCCCGGGACTGGACACAGCTGTTGGAAGAGTGGGCCGATCAGGAGCTCAATCTGGGCCACAAGGCCATACTCGAGCAAGCCATGCCCGAGTTTGAACGCACCATGATTCAGGTTGCGCTCAAACACACCCTGGGCCGTCGCCGCGACGCAGCCCTGCTGTTGGGCTGGGGGCGTAATACCCTGACCCGCAAAATCAAGGAACTGAATATCGAGGATGCCGGTAGCGACGACGACTGAATCGCTGCCCAATTGTCACGATCTGTGGGGGCAGGTTGAAAAATCAGCCCCATACACCTATATTTGCCCCTCAGCCATTGCCGCGCAAACTATGCGAGGCATCTTTGACAGGCAAATAACAATATGATTGAAATCAGTCACCTCACCCGCAAGTTTGAACATGTTACTGCCGTTGATGACCTCAGCTTCACTGTTGCCGAAGGCGAAGTACTGGGATTTCTGGGCCCCAATGGCGCCGGCAAGTCCACCACCATGAAGATCATCACCGGATTCCTGGCACCGACCTCCGGCACTGTCAGGATTGACGGCCACGACATCACCGAGAATGCGATTGCGGTCAAGGCACTGGTAGGTTATCTGCCCGAAGGCGCGCCCAGTTACCCCGATATGACGGTACTGGATTTTCTCGATTTTATTGCCGAGATTCGTGGTTTTAGGGGCGACGAAAAAGCACGCCGCATCAAACAGGTCATCGAAGATGTTGCACTGGGCAGTGTCTGCGAACAGACCATCGACACGCTCTCCAAAGGTTTCAAACGTCGCGTCGGGCTGGCACAGGCCATTCTGCATGACCCCAAAGTGCTGATCCTGGACGAACCCACCGACGGGTTGGATCCAAACCAGAAGCATCAGGTACGCCGGCTTATCCGCAACCTGGCGAAAGACAAGATTGTTATTGTCTCCACCCATATTCTGGAAGAAGTCAGCGCCGTGTGCACACGCGCCATCATCATTGCCAACGGCCGCATTGTGGCCGACGGCTCGCCTCAGGAACTGGAGGCACAGGCACCGGCCGATGCCGCCCTGCTCGGAGCGCAGTCCGCACCGGGCAGACTGGAAGCTTTTTTCCGTAGCGTCACTGAACAGGGAGCACTGTGATGGGAACCACCGGTATTATTTTCAAACGTGAACTGGCCGCCTATTTCAGCACCCCGCTGGCCTACGTGTTTATTGTCATATTCCTGATCATGAACGGCGTCGCCACGTTCGATCTGGGCGGGTTTTATCAACGCGGCCAGGCCGATCTGCAACCCTTTTTCAATTTCCACCCGTGGCTTTACCTGTTCATGATTCCGGCGCTGGCCATGGGTCTGTGGGCCGATGAACGCAAAACCGGCACCATTGAATTGTTGCTGACACTGCCCATTAAGCTGCACGAAGCTGTGCTCGGCAAATTCCTCGCCGCCTGGGTGCTCAGTGGTATCGCCCTGCTGCTGACTTTTCCTGTCTGGATTACAGTCAACTACCTCGGCGACCCGGACAACGGTGTCATTCTGGCAGCCTACATTGGCAGCTGGCTGATGGCGGGTGGTTTTCTGGCCATCGGCTCATGCATGTCGGCGCTGACGCGCAATGCCGTCATCGCCTTTATTCTGACCGCCGCCATCTGTTTTCTGTTTGTGGTATCAGGCTCAGCTATTGTCATGAATGCCTTTACCGGCTGGGCACCACAACTGCTGATCGACGCCATCGCCACGCTGAGTTTTCTGACGCATTTTGACGCCATCAGCAAGGGGGTGCTGGATATCCGGGACCTGCTGTTCTTTGCTGCCGTCATTGCCGCCTGGCTGCTGGCCAGTGCGGTTGTCATCGAAATCAAGAAAGCGAACTAGGAGCTGGCCATGAAGAACAAAGCATTATTTTCCCCCGCCGGCCTCGCTCTGATTGGCGTTGCCCTATTGATTGTCGTGGTAATTATCAGCGCACTGCCACGGCTGCGTATTGATCTGACGCAGGACAATCTGTACACCCTGAGCAATGGCACGCGGGAGGTGCTGGACAACCTTGAGCGCCCCATTGAACTGACTTTTTTCTATTCCGAAGAAGCCATCGGCCAGATGCCACAAGTGCGGGCCTACGGCAATCGCGTGCAGGAGCTGCTGCAGGAGATGGTCATTGCCAGCAACGGCAACCTGACGCTGGACATCATCGATCCGGAACCGTTCTCTGAACAGGAAGATCTGGCCACCGGTTATGGCATTCAGGCAGTGCCCCTGGCTGCGGGCCGCGAAGAAGTGTTTTTTGGTGTTGTTGCCGCAGACCCCGCTACCCGTGTCGAAGGCGAGAGTGAAGTATACGAGACCATCCCGCTGGTACGCCCCGATCAGGAAGAATTCCTGGAGTACGAATTTTCCCGTTTGATCACCCGCGTACTGGACCCTGATCCAACTGTCGTGGGACTGATCACCTCGCTCGATATTGATGGCGGCTTTAATCCGGCCACCGAACAGACCACCGGCCCCTGGGCCATCATGGACACTGTGCGCTACATGTACGATGTGCGCCGCCTGCAGGAAGAGGTTGCCAGCATTGATGAAGACATCGACATCCTGATGCTGGTGCATCCCCAGGAACTGCCCGAGCAAACCCTGTATGCCATTGATCAGTTCGTGATGCGCGGTGGGCGGGCACTGGTATTTACCGATCCTAACTCGGACACCCAGACCCAGATCATGGTGGGTGGTGGCGGTTACCGCGACAACCTGGGCTCAGACCTGCCCGGACTGCTCAGCGCCTGGGGCATAGACTATGACGCCACCCAGGTGGTGACTGACCAGGAACTGGCCCTGTTTGTCACCCTGGCCCAGGGTCAACGCCCCACTGCGCACTATGGCATGCTGGGCGTACCTCGCGAACACTTCGCCAATGATATTGTCAGCGGCCAACTGCAGGTCATGAACCTGTCCTCCGCCGGCGCACTGAATCCGGTTGCGGGCGCCACGACCACCTTTGAGCCACTGATTCAGACCAGTGAGCAGACCATGTTGATGGGAACCGCCTTTTTCCGTGAAATGGGCGACCCGACGCTGCTGATCGATGACTTTGTCTCCGAAGAACAGACCCGCACACTGGCCGCCCGGGTCTCCGGCCCGGCACAGAGCGCATTCCCCGACGGCCCGCCGACAGCAGACAGTACCGATAGCGCTGAAGCCTCTGCTGATGACGCACAGCCCGCCGACAACGGCAGCGCCGCCCCTGAGCAACACCTGAGCGCCTCTGTCAGCGACATCGGCGTGATTGTGGTAGCTGACTCTGACGTGCTAGCGGATCGCATGTGGGCGCAATCCCGACAGGTCGCCGGACAACGCGTGATTAATGCCTTCGCCAGCAATGGCGACTTTGTCATCAATGCGCTGGACAACCTCAGCGGTAGCACCGAGTTGATCAATATCCGCAGCCGGGGACGCTACGCACGGCCCTTTACCCGCGTGCTGGCATTGCAACGCGAAGCAGATGAACGCCTGCGTGAGCGCGAAACCAATCTGCTGGAAAGACTGTCAGAAACCGAGGAACAGCTGCAGGCATTGAATCAGGGCAGCGGTAGCATATCACCAGAGCAGGAAGCCGAGATCGAGCGCTTCATCGCACTGCAGCTGGAAACCCGGCGCGACCTGCGTGAGGTACAGTTTGAGCTCAACAATGAGATAGACAGGCTCGGCGCCGTGCTGAAAGCAATCAACACCGCCCTGATTCCGGCGTTAATCATTATCGGTGTGCTCGCCGCAGCCATACTGCGCAACCGACGCAGAAAACCAAAGGCTTTTAATTGATAGGAAGGTATGCGCTGACCCGGGTGCCCTGCTCGGGCTGGCTCTCGATCACCAGCCTGCCACCGTGGGCATCAACAATCAGATTACACAGATACAAACCCAGGCCAAAACCACCGGTGTTGCGCAAGCGCGCGCTGTCCACGCGGTAGAACGGTTCAGTGATATGGCGCAGGTGCTCGGCAGCAATACCTTCGCCCTGATCCGAGATACACAGCACCGCCTCCTGCCCCTCAAAGCTGGCCTTTATCGTGATCGGCCGGTTGCGACCGTGGCGAATTGCATTGTTTACGATATTGGCCACCAGCAGCCGGATACGCAATTTATCCAGACTCATGGAGCGATCTTCGTCCGGCAGATCCACGACCAGTCCGCCTTCATAGTGCTGGAATTGTTCCGCCAGCATGCGTATGTAGTCAGCAAAATCAACCTCATCCAGTATCAGGGCTGAGTGCTGAGTGCTGAGACGTTCGGCCTCGATCAGATCACTAATCAATAGATCAATTTCATTGATATCATCGCTGAGGTTTTCGCGCAGACTGCCTTCTTCCATGAACTCCAGCTGCAACTTGGCGCGTGTGACCGGCGTGCGCAATTCGTGACTGATCGCCAACAGTAACTGGCGCTTGGCTTCCAGCATCGACTGCAGTGAATCCGCCATATGATTGATGCTTTCAGTCAACTCACCCAGCTCATCCTTGCGCGTTACTTCAACCCGGTAGCTCAAATCGCCTTCGCATATTTTTTCGGCACCCTGGCGCAACTTGCCAACCGGCTCCATTAACCGGCGTACCAGCCAATAATTCGAGAACAGGATGAACAGCGCAAAACCCAAACCGATATAGACCACAATGTAGTCATAGTCGCTGAGTGAAGGCGCCTTGCGATTGAGAAAATACTCGTAACCGCCCCGTGCGACACGAATCACCTGTTCGTTACCCGCCGCCAGCATTTGTGAGTCATCGGACAGGGTGCGGACAAAAACCGTACTGGAAATATCCAGGTCGGATTCGTCATCGGATTGCCAGTTGATATGAGGGCTGCGGATGATGATGGTCAGTGACAGATCACGGGCCAGCTCGGCAGCCCGTTGCAGGTCGGGCGGGATGCCAATGGCATCCACCAGCAATCGCACGTTATCCAGGTAGAACACCGGCAGGGGATTCAGGCGCTCACGGCGCCAGTTCTCATCTATTTGGCGTATGGAGAAGGTGATAACCAGAAAAAACAGAATAACAGTGGCGCTGAATATCAGAAAGAGCCGGAAGTACAAAGACCCGGTCACTTTCGGCATCAGGGATATCATTGCAGTTGACCGACAAAGGTGTAGCCGCGCCCCCACACAGTCTTGATGAAGCGAGGCGTCTTGGACGTATCCTTGAGCTTGTGACGCAGGCGGCTGACCAGGGTATCCACCGCACGGGAAAACAATTCAGCGTCGATACCGCGCAACCGGTTCATCAATTCGTCACGGGTAAACGTCTTGTTGGGCGACTGGATAAACAGCACCAGCAATTCGTACTCCATGGTGGTCAGCTCAACCAGCTCGCCATCAAGATGGACGGTGCGGCGGTTGGTGTCCACATCCAGCCCTTCAATGCGCGGCAGATCGGCGTCGGCACGACCCTCGTCACCGGCGCGGCGCAGGATGTTGGTGATGCGGGCCACCAGTTCACGGGGCTCAAAAGGCTTGGGCAGGTAATCGTCAGCGCCCAGCTCCAGCCCTACAATACGGTCGGTCACTTCTCCGTGGGCAGTGAGCATCATGATGGGCAGGTGGCCGTAGACAGAGGTTTTGGCACGAATTTCACGGCAGATTTCAAAGCCGTCTTTTTCAGGTAACATGACATCCAGTATCAGCAGATCGGGCTTGGAGCGCTTGAGCAGTTCGAATCCCTTGCTCGGCGTGTGGGCGACCGTGACCTTCATGTCATAACGATCCAGATACTGCGTCAGCAGCTGGCCCAGTTTTTCATCATCATCTATTATTAGTATCTGCTTCATAGGGCCGAAGTTTACGAATTTGCCGGACATAAATCAATCTGTCGTGATCGTCTGGCTGTATAATGCCCGTTTTCGCACCTCAACACACCACAACAACTACGGTTGACGCATGATCAGTCTTAACAACGCGCGCCTGATGCGCGGTGAGCATACCCTGCTCGACAGCGCCAGCATCACTATCCACAAAGGCCAGAAAACCGGGGTCATCGGACGCAACGGCAGCGGCAAGTCGAGCCTGTTCGCCTGTCTGACCGGACAGATTGCGCTGGATGCCGGCGACCTGTTCATACCCGACGGTCTGCGCTGTGCCTGGATGAAACAGGAGACGGCCGGCTCCGGACGCACCGCGCTGGACTACGTAATTGACGGCGATGAACGCTACCGTGCGATCGAAGACCAGTTGGGCAGCGCCGAAGACAGCAATGACGGCCATGCCATCGCCAATCTGCACCATGAACTGGACAAAATAGACGGCTACAGTGTGCAGGTGCGGGCCGAGCAGCTGCTGTCGGGCCTGGGATTCGCGGTGGACAGCTTTCAGCAACCGGTATCGGCCTTCTCCGGGGGTTGGCGCGTGCGCCTGAACCTGGCGGCTGCACTGATGGCACCCTCGGACCTGTTGCTGCTGGACGAACCCACCAACCACCTGGATCTGGAAGCCACGATCTGGCTGGAGCAATGGCTGAATCGTTACCAGGGCACCTTGCTGCTGATTTCACACGACCGCAGTTTTCTGGACAAGGTTATCGACCACGTGGTCAGTTTTGAGCAGAACAATCTGTTCATGTACAAAGGCAATTTCACGGCCTATGAAATCCAGCGCGCCGAGCGTATGGCCCAGCTGCAGGCAGCTGCCGAGAAGCAGATGCGCCGCAAAGCCGAGATCGAAGACTTTGTGCGTCGCTTTCGCGCCAAGGCCAGCAAGGCCAAGCAGGCACAAAGCCGATTAAAAGAACTGTCGCGCATGGAAGATATAGCTCCGGCGCATATCGATTCGCCGTTTCGTTTCTCGTTTTTTGCTCCCGACAAGACAGCCAGTGATCTGCTCAGCTTCAAGAAGGTCAGTATCGGTTTTGACGAAGCTCTGGTGCAGGGCATCAACCTGAAACTGCACGACACCACGCGCATTGGATTGCTGGGTTTCAATGGCGCAGGCAAATCCACTTTGCTGAAGACACTGGCTGAGCAGTTGCCGGTTCTTGGTGGCGAAGTGGTGGCCTCCAAACATCTGCGCATCGGTTATTTTGCCCAGCACCAGGTTGATGTTATCGACATGAAGGCCAGTCCGACTACGCTGATACAGCGGGCGGACCCTTCGGCCAGAGAACAGGAGATCCGCAATTTCCTGGGCGGTTTTGACTTCCGCGGTGATCGCGTATCCGAGCCCATTATCAACTTTTCCGGCGGCGAAAAGGCGCGCCTGGCACTGGCATTAATCGTCTGGCAAAAACCCAATGTGTTGCTTCTGGATGAGCCCACCAACCACCTGGACCTGGAAATGCGGCATGCCTTGACGGTCGCCCTGCAGGGTTTTGAAGGCGCACTGGTACTGGTATCACACGATCGACACCTGATGAACAACACCGTCGACGAATTCTTCACCGTGCATCAAGGCCGGGTCACACCCTTTGAGGGAGATCTGGATGATTATGCGCGCTGGATGCAGGATCAAGGCAAAGGCGCTACTGCCGACTTTCAGCCTGGCACCAACAAGGATCACCTGAAACCCGGTGCCAGCAAGCCCGCTGAGCGCAAGCCTGCACCAGAGCCGGTAGTCGATAAAAAGGAGGCGCGCAAACAGGCCGCCCAGCAACGCGAGCAGCTGGCACCGCTGCGCCGGGAAGTCCGCACTCTGGAAAAGACCATGGAAAAACTCAGCGCCGAGCTGACCGCGCTGGAAGAGAAGCTGGGCGACACCACGCTCTACGAAGACAGCCGCCGCGATGAGCTGACTGAGCTACTGCGACAGCAAGGCTACTGCAAAGCCGAACTGAGCCAGGCCGAAGAAGGCTGGCTGGAGAAGAGCACCGAGCTGGAGGCGATTACTCAATAGTTGCCCCACAGGATCCCACCCAGCACTACGGGAGTCGGTCTCGAAACGGTCGTCTGCGACGCCCTGATTGTTCCTCGACGGACGTCCCGCAGTACTGGGCGGGCTCCTGCCTACTGACGGGTAGCCTGCAGCTCGATCTGGTAGCGTACGCGCGCATTGTCGCGCAAGCTAACCACCTCAACCACATCACCCGCTTCCCGGTTCTCCAGCACCGTCAACAGATCATCTTCATTGACCACCGGCACACCATCCACTTCCACGATGACATCGCCCAGAATAATACCGCGATTGGTTTCCCGCAGCCCGCGCATACCCTCGCGCTCGGGACTGCTGTCCTCCACCACGTCCAGCACGATGACACCGTTGATGCGCCAGCGGTTACGATAATAGTCGGCATACTGCGGCGGAAACAGACTGATGCCCAGGGTCGGTGTCTGCACACGTCCGTACTGAATCAGTTCCGGCACAATCTTTTTCACCGTGTTGGCCGGGATGGCAAAACCAATGCCGGAACTGGCGCCGCTGGGGCTGTAAATGGCGGTGTTCACACCAACCAGCTGGCCCAGCGAATTGAGCAGAGGACCACCGGAGTTGCCCGGGTTGATGGCCGCATCAGTCTGAATCACATCGCGGATGATGCGCCGGGTCACGGAATTTATCTCCCGGCCCAGCGCGCTAACCACACCTACCGTCAGCGTGGTATCCAGGCCGAACGGATTACCTATCGCAATAACCTTGCGCCCTACTTCCAGCAGTGATGAGTCTCCCAGCGTAACCGGGGTCAGCTGTTCCGGCGGCGCGTCGATGCGCAGCACGGCCAGGTCCTTGTCCGGCTCGGCGCCAACCACCTGTGCCTGCCACGCCGTGCCATCCTGCAGCGTTACCGTGACGCGCGACGCATTCTGGATGACATGGAAATTGGTGACCACATAACCGCGCTTGTCCCAGATAAAACCTGATCCACTGCCCTGTGGAATTTCTTCCGGATTAAGATTGAATACTGAACGCCGTACCATACGCGAATTGGTGATATACACCACGGACGGGCTGGCGCGCTTGAACACATCAATGTTGTTTTCTTCGTCGTTGGTGCGGAAACTTTCGTAGTCGGCGGCAGTTGCCGGCACAGAGGCTGCGATGGCAGCAAAACCAACCAGCAGCAGGGCGAACAGGCGATTCATACGGCGCTCCGGTATTTCTGTCAGATACTGACGATGATGGCGGCAGTGACCACTGATTTCAAGACCCTGGATCAGTGGCCATGCCGTCAGGGCGTGGAGGGACCGTTGTAGATCTCCTGCCAGTGTATCACCCGATCATGGCTGCGGAATTGCCCGAACTCAAGCTGGGCGCGCGGGTTTTCATCGTAGTCAGCGTCGATTTCAGGCCAGCGGAACTGCAGGAAGGGCAGGTTCAGCGCATCCAGATCAATCTCGACATCCACAGTGCCACTGTTGTTCTCGCCCGGCGCCGTTGCGGTGAAGGTGGCATCACTGGGGCTGGTGGCTGCCTCAACACCCTGTACCTGTCCGGCATAGAACTCCGTGGTCTGGGGCGTGACAATCTCTGTGTCGCCATCGTCCAGGTTGCCGGTGTAGGTGCCCGGCACCAGTGTCAGCTCCGCAGCATCAATCACCGTGCAGTTGTCATCGGTGTTAACCACAAAGCGCTCACCATCAAAGTATTCAACCCGGAACGTAATCGCCAGGTCTTCGGTTTCCGGACCAAAGGCGTTATTGATCAGCAGACGTCCGTAACGGAAGTCATGTTCAGCTATCAGATAGTAATCACGCTCCCCCTGAACAATCTCGGTATTGAGATTATCAGGGTTGTTCGGGTCGCCCGAGTCATAAGGCGGAAGCGTGACACCGTCGCTGTCAATGGGCACAAAAGCAATCTTGAGATCCGCGAAGGGGCCATCGGGCGCGGCGGGATCAGCACGGCTGAACGCCAGGTTACCCTCCAGCGCCAGCTCTCCGCCCTGCACCGCAGACCAGTCGGCTTCATAGTCAGTCGGTACCGATACGTTATCCAGCCGCGCACTCAAATCATTATTGTCTGCGCTGGCAACTTCCTCAATCGCGCGGAAGTTCAGGTCAGCGTAGGCCGACAGCTTGGCAAACCCGCCACGGTAGTTCACCGTTGTGGCTCCCTGAATATTACGCGCCACCAGTTCCAGCTCAATGGCAAACGGCTCATCCATGTAGGTGAAGATGGACGGCGGTACACAGCTGGCATCGATACGCGGCAGTAACATGGTGGTCAGAACATCAAAGCGGCGTGGGTAGAAGCGCCCCACATCATTAACCACACCGCGAATGACATCGGTGCCGCGATAGGTCAGCGGATCATCGTTGGTATCCACCAGCGCTGCCTGAACATCAATGATACCCACTTCGTTGTAGCTCAGACTGACACTGCCAGTGCCCGCGATGGCGGCATAGTTATCGAAGTTATTAAACGTCAGGGTGTCATTGGTCAACTCGCCTCGCACACCGCCCAGCGCCTCAGCCTGGTTTTCCAGCACCGTGAGCTTGACGGCATAACCATCCGCTGCCCCCACTGTGTCATAAAAGAAGTTCGGAGTCGGCCGGTTATCGTAGAGGTTGGCATCCGTATCCGGTTGCCCGTCCTGATCCACATCATCGCCAGCCTGCCAGCCCATGGCGGTCACCACCGTGTCGAAGCCCTCACCGGCGTAAACAAAGACGGTACCGTCTTCATCTTCGGCAAATGAATCCGCCGGATTGCCGGCACGGTCCGGGAAGTTATCGGCAAGCAAACCCTCTGCCTGCGTGCGGTCCAGGCCTTCGTCGCCGGGGAAATTGATGGCAAAACCAAAGGGCCTGACCACAAACTCATTGCTGCTGCCCAGCATGTAGTCGCCGGAAACGCCCGGTGGTGAGAGCGGATCGCTTGGAATAATCGAGTTTGAGGTGATCGGGTTGGTGTCACCAAAGAACCCGAATGGAATATTGTAGCGGCTGTGCAGCTGCATGATGCCCACATCGGAATAATTCAGCACAATGGTGGCACCGATGTCACCCGAAGGCTGTTCGATGAAATCCAGATCGATCTCGGTGTACGCGCTGGCGCTGGCGGCGCCGTTGTCGTCAACCAGCGAAACCGCCTCGCCATTAACACTGAAGCTCTCGCCACTGACGCAGTTGTCGGCGTCAGTGCATTCAGCCGCGATTTCAATGGGCAGTGTCTGACCGTCGTCGAACAACGGCACACACTGCATCGGGTCCTGATCCGAACTTCTGACGCCTTGTATGGTCAGCACTTGCCCCAGCGGGGCCACGTTAGATGGTTTGCCGGCAATCTGTGTCAGGATGGTGTTGCTGAGCTCAGTTTCATTGTAGAACACCAGGCCGGCCTCGGCGATCTGCAGCGTCGGGTCCTCAAGCTCGACCGCGGTACTGGTCTGCCCTTCGACATTGATATTGACTGGCGCCACCGCTCCCGCTGACACAGTATAGTTCAACAGCAGGCTCACCGAGTTTTCGCCGGAGGGGAAGGTATAGGTGGCAGCGCCGTTGTCGGCCTGACTGCCTATTGCCGTCAGCACACCGTTGCCAGCCAGAACCCGGGCCCACACACCTTTAGCCGGCGAGGTGGTGATACTGATGGTCTCACCGTTGGCATCAATCGGGTCATCGGCGGCGTCATGTGCGGTGATCGTAATCGGTGTACCGACACAGGAAATACCAAACCCGCTATGCGAAATGGCGTAGTGATCCAGAGAGCCGGAGCCGGTAAAGCCGCACTCATCAGTGGCCGTGGCGACCGTCACGTTGTCAACAAAGAAACGACCGGTGATTGCATAACCATTTTCAATACGGAAACGGATCTGCGATGTGGTGGTCAGATTCGGGTTGCCGCCCAGCGCCGTGGTGAGGTTGAGCGATGCTACGCCGCTGCCAGTTGCACTGGCGCTGGTATACGCCGCCAGCTCAGTCCAGGCCGGATCGCCAGTGGTGGTGCCACGCGCCTCAACAACAACTTCGTCGCTTGCTGCTACCCCGGTAAAGTTGTAATTGAAATTCAGAATCACATCTTCCGATGCCGGCACCGCCGCCAGATTGAACGTTCTGGCCAGGGACGGCTGGATACTGTTGTTGACCGCGTAACTGTTGGAGCGCAGGCGCAGCTTTTGGTGGCCCGCACTGTTATTGATATCGTTGATCACCTGCACATTGCCGACGGCGGGGCCGGCGCCGGTGCTGGCGCTTTCACCGTCCACTTCTATCCAGTCACCAACCCAGTTGCGTGTACCATCGTTACGACTGTAAGACACCGTATCAAACAGATCTTTCCAGGTGATATCCGTCAGCTCTTCGTTAAAGGTAAACGTCGGGTTTTCACTCGCCAGCACCGACGCGATGCCATTGGTCGCGGTGATATTGATGCTGGCTGCCTGATCGTAACTCAGTCGCAGTACCACCGAACCATTGTCGTCGGGATCAAAGGTATAAATGGCCGCGCCGTCGTCCAGCGTGCCGTTATTCAACACGCCCTGCACGCCGGTATGGGTGGACCAGTTGCCGAGATTGGTACTGGTGGCGAGCCGCACGGATCCATAATAGTCACTGTCGCGGGTGTGCGTGAGCCCGTCATGTTTACTGATGCGCACCAGCGCGAAAGCACACACGCTGCCACTTTGCTCAACCTTGATACTGAAGTGGCCGATATACCCGTCTTCCACCAGGTGCAGCGCGTCCAGCCGACGCTGTGCCGCGGTCGGTTCAGTCAGCGCATCCGGGGTAAACACACCCAGTTCCTGGTCGCCCAGGAACAGGTTCTCGGTGGTATTGTCGGTACGGTTCAGTTCAGTGACGTCGTCACGGGTCACGATGGTGCCATCCACCGGATCCATGGTCGGGTCGTCGCCAATGGTGGCGGTCTCGTTGTCTACCGAGATCGCGATGGAATCAATGGTTGCGGTTGGATCGTTGGGGTCAACACGAATGTAGAAGGCATCAACATCCACATTACCGTTGCCTTCGGTGGCGCCAAACACATCATTGTCACTGCCTTCCATGTAGACGGATGCGGTGACATTGGCGCCACTGCGATCCAGCGCGATAATGTCTGACGAGGTAAATGCCAGGCTGTCGAAACTGGTCGTCGCACCACCTGTTGTTGAGATCAACACCGTACATTCCGAATGTTCGGCGCTGGTCGGACAGTCATCGTTGACATAAACACCGTTGATATTGACGGACTCATGATCATCAAAAACTGTGGAGCCTTCCAGGAACATATAGGCGATACCGGAAATCGGGTCGTAACGCACCAGGTCCCAGGGCTCAAACGCCAGGTTATTGCTGCCGATGACACTGCTGCCGTTGGCAGACAATATTATGTGCCCGTTTTTAAGCAGGTGCACGGCATTGATGTCATCAATACGACCGGCGTTGGTGCCGCTGTCATCAAAAAACATGATCGCTTCGTCAGTCTGCGGATCATAAATGATCAGATCATCGTTCTCGAAATTCGCCAGACCACCAATCGATGTGTCATTGCCCGGTGTTGACACTGACAACAAGAAACGCTCCTGCGAACCCACCGGCGGTCCGACGATGGTGGTGCTGTTGGTCGAGGTATTATTGCTCTGGAAATTGTCAAAATTACCGGTACCCACCACCACCTGGGCAGTGTTTACCACGTTGGCACGCGCGCTGCCGGTGACCAGTACTTCCAGCGTCAGCGTGGTGCTTTGATTCAACGCCAGCACACCGTCGAATTCGCAATTCAGTGTCGGCGTCAGTGTGCTGCATGACCATTCTGTATCCGCGCTGCTGGTGCCGGTAAAAGTGACACCGGAAGGTTGTGCGTCAGAGATGGTAAACGGTACCGAGGTGTCATCCGGACCCAGGTTGGTGACCACCAGCTCATATTCACCAGGCTGGTCAACCTCCAGCGTATCCACCAGGGTTTTGACAATGCGCAGATTGGTACGTATGCCCTGCACTGTAGTGACAACACTGGCGACGTTGTTATTGCTGTCTGTTTTAGCGATCAGTGTGTTGACGTCGATGGCGCCGCCCTGCAGATCATATTTGTTGTCGAACTGTGGCGAACGATCACAGTTACTTTCCAGCGGCAGCAGACCTGTTGTTGTGGCGGAACAGTTACCGCCGGTGTGCACAGTGCGCGCCGTGACTGTCCGGTTATTTTCGTTCAGGGTAAAAATATCCGGACCCGCCAGGTCAATCGTAGCCGTTACCGTGGGCAGACTCGCACCGGATGCCAGCGGCGACCCTGTGCCGATATTGTAAGTACAGGTAAATGCGCCATTGGCCGGCGCCACATCTACCGTACACGACCACCCTGTGCCGGACACCTGGCCAGCGCTTGAGAATGTCATGCCATTGGGCAACTGCATGGCCAGAATGATTTCCCCGGTAGCTTCACCTCCGGTCGACGTGCCGTTACCATTATTGGTCACGACTATCTCATAGCTGTTTTCGCCTTCGCTATCAACTTTAAAATCACCGTTTTCACTGATAAAAACTTCCAGGTCAGCGATCGGGAAATTGGTCACACTGATAACCTCGGACACCAGCATTACCAGATCCTGTCCAGAACTGTAGCGTGTAGTAATTCGTTCAGCCTCGTTGCTTGGCTGCGAAAAATCAAACAGGGTATCGTTGCCCAGATAGTGGGTATCAACATCCACGCCGTAGCTGCTGCCGATCTGATCACCATCGCGACCCGAAAACTGTGCATCCGGGCCAGCGAAATCGATCTCATAACCATCATTGTTCTGGCTGTTGTTGATGAGCCCGGGAGGATCATTTTTCCCGATCCACGAGTAAAACGGCGGATCAACACCGTTGTCATAGAGTTCATATATCGGGCGCGTGATCGTGCCGTTAAATTCGTTGTTAACCGGGTTATAACTGTTAAAGTGTTCCTGGGACATATTGTTGAACACAACCGAGTCAGGCTCGTCCTGGATACTCAGCGACTCATCACCATTGGCAAGCGCTTCATCACCTTCAAGAGTAAAGTGGGTGACCTGGCCATTTGGCAAATACCGACTATCGTCGTATGTCGCCATCCGGAAGTTTCGTGGTACCAGCGTGAACGAAGCCCATTGGAACGGCTGGAAACCGTGGAACAGGTTGACGACGCGCAGCTGTTCGTCATCGTTTTCGTAAATAGTAATCAATGACCAACCGGCGGCACAGGTTGCATTGTCGCCCCAGTCTCCGTCGTTGGACACAGCGAAGTCTTTCACACGGTAGTCGCCGCTCTGCGTCACGATATCGGTGACATCGGCATAGGCCGCAAAAAAGTCAACACTGGCCGTCGACGCACCAAAAATATTGAACACGTCATCGGCTACCACCTGAAACTCCGACGGTGCGCCGACACGGCCAAAGGTAACGGTGTCGTCGATCTGCTCGGGATCCTGTCCCGTAGCACCTTGACCGGCCCAGTACAGATAAGCCGCAGTTACCGTTGAATTGGGTGGCATATCCAGCGGCGCCTGCGTCCCGACTGCAAAATCAACGAATGCACAATCATCGGCGGACACGGTGGCGCCGGATGGCTGGGCACGCAACGATGCGCCAATGGCGCGATAATTCATCGCGCCGGAGAATGTTTTGTAAAGAATGACAGGCTCAAAGTCTTCCGCCAACGGCTCTCCTGCCACACGCGGTTCGAAGGCGGCCACAATATGGGCGTTACGCGTCGGCTCAATATTAAGATCGATGGAATTGCCGGACTGAAACGGTTCAACCACGGTGAGTACGCCAAGCGAACTGAGCACGCCGGCCGAGCCCCCGGAGCGACCATTGTTCGGTCTTGCTTCAAGTTCCGCGGTTCTCGGAGGTGGGTTCAACTGTCCGGTATCATAGCCGCCCCACAAGCCCACCAGTGGATTTGGTTGCGTGGCAAGATAATAGTAAAGCGCACCGGATGCGCCGTTCTGGGTATCGTTCGCGGTCACACTGTAAACAAAAGAATTGTTCGATTGAGTCGAGATGGTGGTTTTTGCATCATGGCGGAACTCGCCGTTTACTACTGACTCGCTATAATTGGTGCCATTAACCGGACCCGCTTCGGGGTTTGCGGTTTCGACTGGCAGCTGCTGCGCCACACCCACCACACTGGTCAGACAGATGGTGGTGCTGGTACCGGCGGCACCGCCGCTGAATACCCCTTCGAAAGTACCGGCACCGGAGGGCAGATCAGCCCCGAATATCGCCCACATCTCAACAGCAACATCGTCTGCGTAGGGCCCATCCGGATTGAACTGCCGTTTGACCAGTGACATGGCGTCGCCATCGAATGTCGCTGAGGTACCCGTGTTAGCGCTGGCACGGTTTTCGATCTGGTGCGAGGTCATCAGTACCATTCTGGAGTCGGTACCGGCGATTGGACTGGCCGCCGGAATCGCAACACTGGCCAGATTGGTGGGCGTAGCACTTCGGTCAGTACAAACCGGGCCGGCGAATATTGTCGGGAAACAACCGGTATAAAACAGGCTGGGGTCCGCCGCCGGTGTCTCGACAATCAGGCCCTCATCATCCACCACATCGAAATTGTATTGTGCCGGCGACTCGCTGTTAAAGACCAGCGTAACCTGGCCCGCATCTCCGGCTGTGAACGTGTAGTCCGCGACTCCGGCATCGGCGCCGGATGGCGCTGGCAATGCATCGTAGGTACCGCCGTCTTCAAACCAGTCGCCACGACCGGCATTATTGGTGATACGCATGGTGCCCCGGAAATCTGTTGCCAGATCGGCATTGCGGTCACGCACATTAAACTGCACCTGGGTAATAGTGCAGGCATTGCTCTGCGCCTCAGGGAGGATGATTTCGAAAGTACACAGGTCAATTTCAAGGTTCTGGTCAAACATGTTGGCGCTGCTGCCAGCATCCTGACTGTTACCGTCAGACAGGTTGATATTGACAGTACCGTTGCCCCGGCGATGCAGGAACCCCAGAGATATGGTCCCCAGATCGCTGGCAATAAATTGATAAGTCGCAGAACCGTCTTCGGCAAACGCATCGGTCAGCGTGCCGTCGGACAGCCCGATGTCTTCCCAGCTGCCAAAACCGGTCGACGTGCTCAGTTCGACCTGACCCTCATAGTCAGTGACCGCAGCGCCGTCACGGTCAACCAGCGTGATATCAACCTGGACAATTGAGCAGACATCAGAATTTGTCCCGTCAGGGAAGGAAATCCGGAACACACAGGACTCGTAGTCGATGGTAGGATCGAAACCACCCGACGGCTGTGCCACGTTGGCCGCCACAATATTAAAGTTGATGGTTTCATCTGACTCGACAGCAAAGTCCAGGGTGATTTCGCCTTCATCCGCAACCTGAAAAGGATACGTGGCGCTGCCGTCACCTGGTCCGGGGGTCAAGGTACCAACGGCATCGGCCGCAACCCCGGTTTTACTCCAGTCGCCGGTGGTCACGCCAACCGTACTGAGATTGATGGTGCCGGTGTAGGGAATAACCGTTGCTGATGCGTTAACGACCTGGATGCGCACCTCCTCGACACGGCAGACGCTGGAGTCCAGCGCGGCGACATCACCCTCAACAAACACACGGAACGCACATGCAGAGACTGTCAGTTGACCATCATCCTCACTGACTGTTGCCACATCACCGTCCTGAGAGGTGATGTCAAAGGTATAGGTGCCAGCAACATTGGTGTAACCCAGCACAACCTCACCGTCATCGCTGGCGTCAAAGGTGTAAGTCGCAATGCCATCACCGGCGGTACCGTTGCTGAACGCCCCGGGGGCGCTGGTTATATTGCTCCAGTTGCCGGTACCCGATGAGCTGCTGACCTCCACCTGGCCCACGTAGTCGACCAGAGGGTTGCCGTCTGCGCCCAGCACCGTGAAGGTGACGGGTGACGCGGCGCAGACCCCGCCCTGAATATTGTGTTCGACAGTGAACGAACATTGGCCAACCTCCAGCGGTGGGCCATAGTTTTCAGTCCCCATCGATCCGGAATTAGCATCAAACGAAAGACTGGCGGCGGCGACAGTGGTGCTGAATTCCAACTCGACGGTCCCGTTATCCGCCGCGACAAACTCGTAGGTCGCAGAGCCATTGCCCAGATTGGTGAAATTGCCCGGGAATCCTGCAACCAGGGCATAGTCCCCCTGATTTTCGCTATTGGTAATGGTGACGGTACCTTCGTAGTCCGTGACCGGGTTACCACCGGAATCAACGACATTGATCGTTACCAGCGTGAATGGCGAACAGGTGCTGCTGAGTGCGGCATGCTCTATTTCAAAATGCGGCGGACCGAACACATCAATTTCGTTGGAAATCACCGATCCGGTTGTACCATTCACCGTGAAACGCAGGGTGTGTACACCTGAGGAATCAGAAATGCTGAGACCATTAAACACCGCCTCACCGCTGGCATTGGTCTGCACGGATGTTGTGCCATTCAGCGTGCCACCACCGCTCTCGATAACCACAGTCACCGTGGCATTGGCCACCGGGCTGTTGTTGCGATCACGCAACAGTACAACTGGCGCGTCATCAAAGACTTCGTCTTCATCGGCCGTTGCTGATGGCTGCGTCTGCATGGTTAACGTTGGCGGGGCATAACGCACGATGACTATACCCGAACCACCTGCCGCGCCATTGATAGCGTTGTTACCACCGCCACCACCGCCGCCTCTGCCTGGTGTACCGGCCGTTGCGGGGGTATCAGTACGACCACCGGCGCCACCACCACCCTGGCCACCGGCGCCGGGCGTAGACAGGTTCTGTGCTGCGCCGCCACCACCACCGCCCGCGTAGAACGTGGCGGTGCCGGAAATACTGTACTGCAGGCCAATACCCCCTTGCCCGCCGTTTTCGTTTGCGACGCCAGGGATGTCCTGACCCGCGCCACCAGCACCGCCACCGCCCGTCGCAGGCGCACCACCCGGAGAACCGGGCATATTGCCACCCCGAAAACCCGCGCCCGGTGTGGCGGCGCCCGGCTGTGTTGCGGCACCGCCGTTGTTACCACGGGACCCGCCGCCGGAGCCACCACTGGCACCCTGCGCATTACCGCCGGCGCCGCCACCGCCGCCCAGCGCAGTCAAGGAACCAAACACCGAGTTGCCGCCATTGACACCAAATTCGTGACCCGGACCATCGGCACCGGTGCCGCCAGCGCCCACCGTCACCGACACCGGACCACCCACCGCAAACCCGGTACGATAGACCAGACCACCGGCACCACCACCACCGGCGCCGGCCGTGCCAAATGCCTGCGAGGTACCACCGCCACCACCACCAGCCACGACCAGTGTATCAACCTGGGTGACACCGGGAGGCGGCGTGAATGTGCCTGACGAAGTAAACGTATGAACTATGAATGGTTGTATTGGTGCAATGTAGCGCACAATCACGATACCGCTACCACCGTTGGCGCCAGGTGTTCCCCCGGTACCTCCTGAAGCACCACCCCCACCGCCGGTATTGGCCTGTCCGGCAGTCGGTGTCGCGTTTTGCGCCCCTCCGCCAGCACCACCGCCACCCTGGCCACCGGCACCGCCCAGGCTGTTGCCGCCGCTGCGTTTGCCACCACCACCACCACCGGCGAACCAGCCCGCCTGGCCAACACCGGTACCGAAAGTGGCACTGAAATTCTGGCCCTGACCACCGACCCCGCCCGCGCCGTTGGTACCCGGAGCACCGACAGCGCCAGCACCGCCACCGCCACCGCCTGATCGGTTGTTGGCACCGGTATCCCCGTTACCCGCGCCCCCGGCTGAACCCTGGCCTACAGCACCGGCGCCTCCGGGCCTTGCGGTGCCAGCGGTAATACCACCGCCGCCGCCACCTGAGCCACCGGCCCCTCCGCCGCCTGAATTGTTTTGTGCACCGCCCTGGCCAAAACCTCCTCCTTCAGCCACATTAGCGCCAAAGGAGGAGTCACCGCCTTTGGTTCCGCTGCCCGTCGGATCACCAACTACCGATATCCCTGCCCCGCCCGCACCACCGGCACCTACAACGACAGCATAAGAAGGCTGGTTTACCGTAACATTGGTCAGCCAGCGCAGACCGCCTGCGCCGCCACCACCACCGTAGGTGCCGCCGCCACCGCCACCGCCAGCAACAACCAGTACATCCAGACTGCTCAACCCCTGGGGCGGCACAAACGTGCCGTTGCCGTTAAACACGTGAACCGTGTAAGCACCCTGCGTACTGATCGTGCCACCGGTGCCAATAACCGGTGAAGTCACCTGCGTGATCGTGCCACCCGTGCCCCGGACATTCACCGGACCCGGCACCTGGGCGATCACCAGGCCTGCGAGCACCAGCAAGCCGACGCTGACGCACAGGCCACGCGCCAGCCAACGCCACAGACTGGCGTCACGGACGGTGCGGATACTGCGGGCGCTGGCGGCGGATTTTCCGGCCTGGGGCATCTTCTGGGGATCCCAACAAGTTAAAGGTTTTTATTCACTTAGGCATTATATCGGCTATAGCCAATTTTATTCGGAACACAGTAGCAATATGCCCGCTATTTGTCCCCATATTTACCCGACACCCAGTTACTTTAGATTGCAAAATTGTGCACCCGAACACAAAATACGAACAGTTAAAGCCAATCACACGGAGCTCAACATGGAACTGGAATACAAGATCGTGCAATCAACCACACCGCATTTCGCCAAAGCCAGCAATCTCAAAGCGGTGCTGGATGAGGAAGCGCAGTCCGGCTGGCAGCTGGTTGAGAAGTTCGACAACTACAAGATCCGTCTGCAGCGCGACATCAGCCACCGCACCGGTGATTCCAGCCACAGTGTTGACGCCTACCGTACGCAGGTTGGGCTGAGCAACTGGGTCACCTACAGCGCAGCTGCCGTCATCACCACGGCTGTTGTGTTAATGATTCTTCGCGGCGTGGGTGCCATTTAATAAGGAGCTGAAAAACGTTTTCGAGGCCGCCAGTGTGAGGCAAAAACGGGCGAAAAGCGCAGTTTACACGGAGTAAATGAGCATTTTGAGCCCGTTTTTAACGAAACAATGGCAACGCAGATAGTTTTTCAACAAACTGTTAGTCATCAAAGCTGGTCCGCACCTGCACAGTACGACTGATATCACCACAGATGCCCTCACTGGTGATGGTGT
>NZ_JBBDNQ010000041.1:0-1780 GCF_040877505.1 Pseudohongiella sp. | reverse complement strand
GTGCACGCCTTTGACGGCCTTGAAGTCATAATCTGCCAGCCGCTTTCCAGCCGGCAATGCTGACTCATGCAGATAACGCTGCAGGCGTTTGTCTTCGCGGCTGTTCAACTCGATCAGACACAGTTCATGCAGATATTGCTGTGGGGTCCACTGTTGCTTGAGCGCTTTATCAGCCAGGCTTTGCCAGGCTTCCTTCATGCTGGCCAAGCGTAACTGTTTTAACATCAAGGGTAATGCCGCTGTTGTGCTGCTCATGCGGCCACCTCTTGTGTAATCAGCGCGTTGTACTGTGACAGCGGATGTTGGTTGACGTTGATCTCAGGTATGGCCACCGGCTGATCCAGAAAGCGCTTCTCACACTGTATCAGGCAGGGGAACTGACTCTGTTCAAGTTGAGCAAGAACATAGCGGCCCAATGCTTGCTCCTGATCGCTTTTGTGTGCCAGATGCAGCAGGCGCACCATCAAATAACAGGCGCGATCGGGATCATGGTGCTGTTCAAGCCAGCGCCAAATATGCTGATAATCCCCTTCGGGTATCAGCTCGTCACGCCAGCGGTAATGGCGAAGCGCCCGAGGTTTTTTGACCAGTGACTCGATCAGGTGCCGGTAATTGACGCTGTGAAGGCGCTGTTGATTGCGTGCAAACAGCCGCTTCAAAGTCACCGTATGGGTGCCATTGCAGTACAGCTCCAGCCGATCATCGAAGGCGCGCAGTAGCACTCTGGCACTCTTCAGGCGCGATGGTACTGAATAAGTCACTCGCTTAAACGCGATGGTGCTGGTGCGCGAGACACGCACGTTCTGCTCGGTGTAATTGACGCTGGCTGCTACCGGCAGCGGTTGTAATTGTCGCTGCTCAGCTTTGAAGACGCTGGCGATTTGCCGGTTGTGTCGGGCGACAATCTGGGCGACGAACTGGCCATAGGCTTCACGGCTTTCAAAGTCAAAGCTGCCCCGGATCTGCAACGCGCGATGAAGCCTGGGTTTAAGATGACCATTTGGAGACTCGATTGAGCCGTTCTCGTGAGCCTGGCCACGGTTATTACGGGTGGCTTTTATCTGGTAGTGTTTACAGAACTGCTCATAGTTGTCGGTAAAGTCATCCTGCTCCTGACGGTTCTTGTAGGCCGCGCTGAGACTGTCGGTGCGCTGCTCTTTGGGGACGCCGCCGCTGGCTTGATAGGCACGGCTGAGGCCGCTGGCCAATGCGGTATAGCTTTCACCACCCCAGACCGGTTCTGCATAGGCCCAGCCGCTGTACGTGAGACGGTAGTGAAACAGCCGATGGGGCGCCGCTTCACCGGCAATGGTGATCGGTGTATCGACCACAGTGAAGTCAGCAATGCCCTGCTGGCCTGGGATATGTTCCTGGGGAAAAATCACGGGCAGGTCGGGGCCATGTAATTGTCGCCAGTGGTTAACGCGACGCTCCAACGTGCGCCGGGCACGGGTGTCGAACTTATCTGCGTGAAACTCGCACAGATGATCAAAGATATCGATAGCTGGCAAATCCGGAATCTGGTTCAGCAATGGCAGCACAATCGGCTCCCATACATCGGTCAGTGGATCCTGGCGTGTCCGCCAGGGGCGCTTTTGCGCCGCCGGCTGATGCGCTTGGGAATCGATGCGCCGAGCCGTGCGTTCTGACAGACCTGCCTTGGCAGCTGCCAAGGTTTGAGTGTGTGACTTACGGTAGTCCATATATAACCTGACTTGTTGATCTGTAACATGTTTACCCGACACAGCTATTCCTCCATTGCTGTGTCGAACCTTATCAG